>CAMOLY010000033.1 GCA_946619065.1 uncultured Clostridia bacterium
CCTTCTTGAGCACGGCCTGCACCTGCGCGCCGTACTTGCCGACGATGCCGAAGTAATAGCGCCTGGCTTCGCAGGCCCAGCCCTCGGGATCCTCAACGTCGTTCGCGCCGAACTTGCCGAAGCCGTCGGCCGAGAAGAGAACCTTGTCGGTCTCGTCGTAGGTCATCAGAACCTCGGGCCAGTGAACCATCGGGGCAGCGATGAAGCGGAGTGTATGGCGGCCCAGCAGGAGCTCGTCGCCCTCGCCGACCACGATCCGCCGGTCTGCGTAATCTGTGCCGAAGAAGTTCAGCATCATCGGGAAGGCCTTGGCCGAGGCGACGACCTTTGCCTCAGGATACTGCTCCAGGAAGAGCCCGATGTTGGCACTGTGGTCCGGCTCCATGTGCTGGACGATCAGATAGTCCGGGCGGCGCTCGCCGAGCACAGCGGCCAGATTGCCCAGCCACTGTTTGCCGAAGCGCACATCCACGGTGTCCATGACCGCGATCTTGTAGTCCAGGATGACGTAGGAGTTATAGGCCATGCCGTTGGGTACCGTGTACTGCCCCTCAAAGAGGTCAATGCGGTGGTCGTTGACGCCGACATAGCGGATATCCTTTGAGATGTTCATAAAAAGCTCCTTTCCGAAAGCCTTGATTTACCCCTATATTCTACTCAATCTCAAAACGGATTGCAAGACAAATATGCGCGGAAAAACATGCTTTCTCCGATTCCTCGGTTGACGATTCGGAATAATTGTGATATGATATAATTGGATAATCAGGAAAGGAGGCGTTTGCTTGTTCCGGAGAAACAAATACTTCGCGCTTGGCATGACCCTGCTGTCGGTCATCATCGCGAGCGTCCTGTTCTATGTGATTCTGACGAACCTGGGTCTAGTTTTCGGCAAAATCTCGGACTTCATCGGGATCATCTCCTCTGTCATTTTCGGCATGGCCTTCGCCTACCTGATGAATCCGATCATGATGTTTGTCGAGCGGATGGTGCGGCGCCTTCTGCGCAGCGCCAATATCACCGAGCGCGGGCTGCAGCGCCTCAGCCGCGCGCTGGGCGTAGTCGGCGCCCTGCTGGTTTTCCTGGCAGTCGTCTACGGTCTGATCGCCATGGTTGTGCCGCGGCTGATCTCCTCGCTGGAGGACCTTTTCAGCGCCGACAACCTGCAAAACTACTATGAAAAGGCCAATGAGGCCCTCACCAGGTGGACAAAGGACACGCCGTTCGAGGAATGGTTTTTGAAGCATGACCCGATCAAGGCCGTGACCGACTGGATCGCCAAGGAGCTCGACGTCTTCAAGACCATCAGCGTTGCCTTCAACGAGGTCTACAGCGTTGCCAAGACAATCTTCAACATGATTGTCGGTATCGTGGTAGCGGTCTATCTGCTGTTCTCGAAGGAGCGCTTTATCTCTCAATCGAAGAAGATGGTTGTCTCGCTCTTCAATGAAAAGCACGCCAACCGTGTGTTGGAGGTCGCCCACCTGGCCAACAAGAGTCTCGGCGGCTTCATCGTCGGCAAGATTATCGACTCCACGATCATCGGTATCCTCTCCTACATCGGCATGCTGATCCTTCGGCTGCCCTTCCCCCTGGTCGCGTCCGTCTTTGTGGGCCTGTCGAACATCATCCCGTTCTTCGGCCCACTGATCGGCATTGTGATTGGCGGCGTGCTGATCCTGCTGGAGAGCCCGATCCACGCCCTGTATTTTGTGATTTTCGAATTCATCCTCCAGCAGATCGACGGCAATATCATTGGCCCGAAGATCCTGGGTGGCAGGCTGGGCATCACCGACTTCTGGATCCTTGTTTCGATCACGGTGTTCAGCGGACTTTTTGGCTTCACCGGCATGATCCTCGGCGTTCCGGTCTTCACGGTAATCTACACGCTGATCGCTCAGGCGGTAAACAAGGCGCTGAAAAAGAAGAATCACCCGCTGGACCTCGAACCCTATTATGACGCGGTGACAGTGGCGGACATCGACCGCTACCGAAAGGACTTTCAGGAGCCGACAGTCTTTGCCAGCGGAGACACCTTTGAGACGGTGTACGACCCGGACGACGAGTTCGAATACGTGGATTCCGCTCAAGCGGTATGACAACACGCAGACCGGTGCTTGCATAGGCGGGTGCCGGTCTTCTTCACCCGATTGCATGGAGATGTTCAAATGAACCAGATTCTGAGCTTTCTCAGCGGGACCGGCAGCGCCCAGGCAATTGCCGTCTACCGCACTGTCCTGCGGATCAGTCTTCCGCTGCTGGCGCTGATCATCGTGATCCGCTCGGCCAGATCTCTGCTGGGCTTCCGGCGCGAGCCGGAGGTCTGGGCCTGGCTGCGGCTGGAGGGCGACCAGCTTCTCCCCGTGATGCACTGGGAGAACCTGATCGGCCGCAAGAAGACTGCGGATGTGGTCCTGGATTTTGCCACGGTCTCGAAAAATCACGCGGTTCTGTCCCGCCAAAGGGACGGCAGCTGGACAGTCCGGGACATCGGCGGCCGGGGCGGGGTAGAGGTCAACGGCACGCCGGTCCGCAGCGGCGAGGTCGCCTACGGGGACGTCCTGAGCTTCGGCGGCCTGGAGATGACGCTGGAACCAGTCTCAAAGGAAGAGGCGAAGCTCCAGTCTCTGGCGCGCACCCGGGCAGGCAAGGGCCACAGCCCCGGCCTGACCCTGATCCTGCTGACCCTTCTGCAGGCAATGGTTGTTCTGTCGTTTTTCTTCTGCCGCGTCGAGCCGCGGACGAAGATCCTGACGGCTTTCGGGATCCTTGCCCTGGTCGAATGGCTGCTCTTTTTCGCGCAGAAACTGATCCACCGCAGCGGCTATGAGGTTGAAACGATCGCCTTCTTCCTGATGACAATGGGTCTGGCGGTGGCGGGCTCCGCCAATGCGAGCAACCTCTATAAACAGCTTATCTCCATGGGGATCGGCCTTGCAATTTTCCTGACCCTTGGCGCATGCCTGCGCGACCTTGAAACCGCGGAGAAGCTCCGCTATGTGGCGGCAGTGTTCGGCATTGTGCTGCTGCTGGCGAACCTGGTTCTTGGCGCGCGGATCAACGGCTCCAAAAACTGGATCTATATCGGCAGCTTCTCCTTCCAGCCCTCGGAACTGGTCAAGGTCTGCTTCGTCCTGGCCGGCGCATCGACGATGGACATGATTGTCACGCGAAAAAACCTGCTCCTCTTCGTACTTTACACGCTGTTTATCGGCGGCTGCCTTGTGGTGCTCAACGACTTCGGCACTGCGGCCATCTTCTTCATCGGCTTCCTTGCCATTGCCCTGCTGCGTTCCAGCTCCTATCCGAGTATTGCCCTGGTCTTCGTGGGCGTCGGTCTGGCCGCCGTTATGGTTCTGACGGTTGTGCTAGCAGTCCGGCATTTCCCCCATGTGGGTGAGCGCTTCTCCGGCTACGGCCACATCTGGGACCATATGAGCGACAACAAGGGTTACCAGCAGACCCGTGCGCTGATCTGTATCTCCTCCGGCGGCCTGTTCGGCCTCGGGCCGGGCCAGGGCTGGCTGCGGAACATGGCCGGCGAGGGTGCTTCGGATACCGACCTGGTTTTCGCTTTTGTTTCCGAGGAGTGGGGTCTTCTGCTGGCCGCCACGATGATCTTTGCCCTGGCCGCCCTCGGCCTGTTCGTGGTGCGCTCGGCGCGGCTGGGCCGGTCGAGCTTCTATACCATCGCTGCCACAGCCTCGGTCTCGATCCTGCTGGCGCAGGCCATACTGAACTTCTTCGGCACCGTTGATTTCCTCCCGCTGACCGGCGTGACCTTCCCCTTCGTCTCAAATGGCGGCTCAAGCATGATGTGCTGCTGGGGCCTGCTGGCCTTCCTCAAGGCCTGCGACACCCGGCAAAACGCCAGCTTTGCTGTCAGACTTTCGGAAAAGGAGGCGGATCGGACATGAGAAGCACCGCAAGCCGCACCGGGATGGCGCTGATTCTGGCGGGCCTTCTGCTCTTCGGCCTGCTGAGCTTTCTGATCCGCTATGCCGTATTCTCGGATGAATGGATCTCCCACTCCAACCGCTCCGGCGTCGCCAGCATTGAGCAGGTCACAGACCGCAGCGGAGCGGTTCTCTATGAGCCCCACGCCGATAAGCCCTATTCGGAGGACGCCTTGATTCGCAAGGCCACTGTCCATCTTTTGGGAGACCGGGAGGGCAATATCGATCCTCTGATGCTCAAGCAGTATATCCCGCAGCTTGTCGGCTTTGACAAGATCAACGGCACCTATGGCATGAAGGGCGGAAACGGGCAGGTGGAACTGACGGTTTCCGCCAGCGTCGAGGCGGTTGCACTGCAGGCCCTGAACGGCAGAAAAGGCACGGTGGGCGTCTACAACTACAAAACCGGCGAGATCCTTTGTGCAGTGACATCCCCAACCTTTGACCCCTACAAGGCGCCCACAGTTGCCGACGACGCCGACAAGACCTGGGAGGGCCTGTATCTCCACCGTTTTTTCCATTCGACCTATACCCCCGGCTCGATCTTCAAGCTTGTCACAACTGCCGCGGCGCTGGAGAATATCCCGGATATCCAGGACCAGACCTTCAACTGCACCGGCTCGATTACGGTCAACGGCGAAGTCATCCACTGCCAGAGCAACAAGGCCCACGGGACCCAGACGCTGGAGCAGGCCCTTGCCAACTCCTGCAACTGCGCCTATGCGCAGATCGCGCAGCAGGTTGGTGCCCAGCGGCTGAGCCGCAAGGCCGCACAGATCGGGATCACCGACCGCCTCTTCGTCGACGGCTACTGGACCAAAGCCGGCAGCTTTGACCTGTCCGGAGCGGACGCCAACCGCGTCGCCTGGGCAGGCATCGGTCAGGATATTGATCTGGTCAATCCCTGCCAGTATATGACCTGGATGGGGGCGATTGCCAACGGCGGCAAGGCCGCCGAGCCCTGGCTGGTGCGCCGCGTCTACAGCGGCGGAAAGCTCCGCTATGAGGCGAAAACCACCTACACCTCCTCAATGATTACCAAAGCTGCAGCGGCTGAACTGACCGATCTGATGCATAACAACGTCGAAGAGATGTATGCTCCGGTGAACTTTTCCGGTGTCAAGGTCTGCGCGAAGTCCGGCACCGCCGAAGTCTACGGCAAGGAGAATACCGCAACCTTTGCGGGCTTTATCGCAAGTGACCGTTATCCGCTGGCCTTTGTCGTGATCATCGAGGAGGGCGGCTCTGGTGCAAGGACATGCTCTCCGGTGGCCGCGAACGTCCTCTGGGCCTGCATCAACGTGATGAAGGCTGAGAGTTGAGATCCCGCTTCGATTCCCCGCGCGCGTTTCAAAAAGTCTGCCGGAAGGAGCTTTTCCGATTGTCATGAAAACCCTGCTGCATATCTGCTGCGCACCCTGCGCAAACCAGTGCATCGACGCCCTCCGGGACGAGGGCGAGGAGGTAACCGGCTACTGGTATAATCCCAATATCCACCCCTTTACAGAATACCGCGCCCGCCGCAACTGTCTGCGGGAATACGCCGAATCCATCTCCCTGCCACTGGTCGAGCGCGACGAGTACGGCCTGCGTCCCTTTGTCCGGGCGGTCGCCGAGGACATCCCAAACCGATGCGTCAAATGTTATGAGATGCGCCTCTTCTCCGCTGCCGAATATGCGGCGCAGAACGGCTTCGACGCCTTCACCTCCAGCCTGTTCTATTCGGTCTACCAGAACCACGAGCTGATGAAAGAGATTGCGGAGCGGGCGGCGGACGAATTCCATGTGCGCTTTCTCTACCGCGATTTCCGGCCCCTGTTCCGTAAGGGCCAGGAACGCGCCCGGGAGCTGGGCTTCTACATGCAGAAGTACTGCGGCTGCGTCTTCTCCGAGCAGGAGCGCTATCTCAAGCCCAGTCGGATCATCCCTTAGCCGTCCGTTGCTGCAGTCCGTAAATCCGCAGGAAAGGAGGCATCCCAATGCCCTTTCACATCGAACGAAACGATATCACCCGCCTGTCGGTGGATGCAATTGTCAACGCTGCCAATTCCAGCCTGCTGGGAGGCGGCGGTGTAGACGGCGCGATCCACCGGGCGGCCGGGCCGAAGCTCCTGCGGGAATGCCGGAAGCTGGGCGGCTGCGAAACTGGACAGGCCAAGGTTACGAAGGCTTACGATCTGCCCTGTAAATGGGTCATTCATACCGTCGGCCCGGTCTGGCGCGGCGGCGATTTCCACGAGGAGGACCTGCTTGCCTCCTGCTACCGGGAGAGTCTTGCCCTGGCGGAGCGCCTCAGATGCCGTTCGCTGGCCTTCCCGCTGATTTCTGCCGGCGCCTACGGCTATCCGAAGGACCTGGCGCTCTCGGTCGCGGTCCGGGAGATCGGAAACTTTCTCCTCTCCCACGAAATGGAGATCACGCTTGTCGTCTTTGACGCCGGCAGCTACCGCCTGAGTGAGTCCCTGCTGTCGGATGTCCGGGCCTACATCGATCAGAACTATGTGGACGCCGCGCCGCAGCGGTCTGAGGCCAGTCTGGCCTTCCAGCGGAAGCAGGCAATGCAGGCATCCCAGGATGCAGCCGCGCTCCTTTCCTGCGCTGAATCCGCAGCCGACTTCGCCGCGCCATGCGCGATGCCGTCTGCCGGTGCAGTCGGGCATCCGTCCCCGCGGAAGCTCAGCCGGAAGACAGAACGGAACTCGGTGGAATCCGCTCCCGCAGCGTCCGTCAGCCTTGATGAGCGGCTGAAGAGCCTTGACGAGAGCTTTTCCGAGATGCTCCTGCGCAAGATCGATGAGAAGGGGATGACAGACGCGGAATGCTATAAAAAAGCGAACGTCGACCGCAAGCTTTTCTCGAAAATCCGCTCGGATCTGCACTACCGTCCCTCCAAGCCCACCGCCATTGCCTTCGCAATTGCGCTGGAGCTGTCCCTCGACGAAACGAAGGATCTGCTGATGAAGGCGGGCTTCGCCCTGTCCCACTCCAACCGCTTCGACGTCATCATCGAATATTTCATCGCAAAGGGCAGCTACAACATCTTCGAGATCAACGAAACCCTCTTCGCCTTCGACCAGAGTCTGCTGGGCGCGTAGTCCTCCGAAAATGTCGCCTGCCGGGCGACCAATCAAAACCCTCCGTGTGGTACATTGTCAGCGTAAGGAAAACACACCGACAATCAATCACATGGAGGGTATTATCATGGAAAAGAACAATCAGAACAACACCACGGAGCTGGTCTTCATCCTCGACCGCAGCGGCTCGATGTCCGGCCTGGAGGCAGATACGATCGGCGGTTTCAACGCGATGATCGAAAAGCAGAAGAAGCAGGATGGCGCCTGCTATGTCTCCACGGTCCTCTTCGCGAACGAATCCGAGGTGATCCACGACCGCGTGACGCTGGATCAGATTCGGCCGATGACCGACCGCGACTATCAGGTCGGCGGCTGCACAGCCCTGCTTGACGCGATTGGCGGCGCGATCCACCACATCGGCACAATCCACAAGTACGCCAGAGCAGAGGACATTCCCGCGCACACGGTTTTTGTCATCACCACCGACGGCATGGAGAACGCAAGCCGCCGTTATTCCGCGGATGAGATCCGCGCGAAGATCGAGCGCCAGAAGAAAGAGTACGGCTGGGAGTTCCTCTTTGTTGCTGCAAACATCGACGCGGTGCAGACCGCGAAGCGGTTCGGCATCTCTGAGGACCGCGCGGTCAACTACCACGCCGACCGCAAGGGCACGAAGGTCGTCTATGAGGCCCTGAGCAAGGCCGTCTGCGTCGTTCGCGCGAATGCCCCGATGTCTGCCGACTGGGCCGCCGACATCAACGCCGACTTTGAAAAGCGCGGCAAGCACAGAAAGTAATCTCTGCTCCGCGCTACGCTTCGTTCAGCAGGATTTGGACGATCCGCTCGGTCTCCGCTGTCACAGCGTCGTAATCGACCATCGGACGGCACAGGTTCTCAAGGGCGTCATGATGGACCTTTGCCCGCCGCAGCCAGAACAGAGCCTCCTCGGCAAATCTCCTCCGCAGAGCCAGCAGCTCACTCATCCGTTCCCGATGCGACGCCGGGATCACAGACTCTGCCGCCGCATCCAGATTGAGCTGCTTGAGCGCCTTTTTCCCGAGCGGGAACAGCGGATCGATCCGCAGATAGGCGGTCTCCAGTTCCGGAATCAGCAGCCCTGCCGGCTGATCCGGGTCAAGGGGATCCATCGCGAACACAACGTCGTGTCCGGCCTTCCGATAGGCAGTGCAAAGCCGTCCGAGCAGCGGCGCTGCGAGGCGGAAGCTGTCCCGGATGACCCAGACTGTCCGACACGAAGGTTCAAAGCTGACCATTCCGGCCGGTGTGATCCCGCTGAGATAACAACGAAGCATATGCCCGTTTCCACTGCCCTCCGGCAGCTTCTCCCGTGCAAGCTGCCGGAGGGCTTCTCTGCAGATCTCCTCTCCCGTTTGGCCAGCGATGGCCTGCATTCCATGCTGCGCCGCCGCGCAGCCTGCCAGAGCGGCGTAGACCGGCCCGTAGCAGAGCCGGTTTTTGTTTTTTTCGGCGCGGATTCCGGCTTCCGCCGCCGGAGAGGCGCGGTAGAACCGTCCGAGATTGATGTAATTTTCCCCGCAGCCGCAGAGCTCCGGCTCCATCACGTGCGGCGCGGTGCCGTCTGCCATCGCGAAGCCCAGCTCCGGCACGACCAGACCATCCAGCGATTCCGGATCCGAGGAGCAGAAGATTCGTCGCGTCCGCAGTCCGAGGTTTTCCGCGGACTCCGCAACCGTCTTCATCAGCGTGGATTTCCCGCAGCCCGGGCCGCCCTTGAGAATCAGCAGCCTGTGGATTGCCGGATCGGTCTGCAGACTCCGGTATTCGGAACGGAATCCATCCGGCGTGTTTGCTCCGAGAAAACATCGGTCAATCAATGAAATACCTCCTTCGCTTTTCGGATGGATGTACAGAATCAGTCTATGCGCCGGTCCTTGGAGACGTGCGTCATTCCCAATAAATTGTGATTGCCATTTTTGTTTGCTTGTGTTATAATACAGCAAATACGGAATTACCGCCAAAAAGGACATGAGGTGATTCAAATGGACGAAAAGAAAGTTATGCTCTCCGGCATCAAGCCCAGCGGCGATCTGACCCTCGGCAGCTATCTCGGCGCGATCCGCAACTGGAGCGCCCGGGCGGAGGAATTTGACTGCTATTATTTCATGGCCGATCTGCACGCGATCACGGTGCGTCAGAAGCCCGCGGATCTGCGCCGCCGCACGATGGAGCAGCTGGCCCAGTACATTGCCTGCGGTCTTGATCCGGAAAAGAACACGCTCTTCATCCAGAGCCA
>CAMOLY010000034.1 GCA_946619065.1 uncultured Clostridia bacterium
CCATGGAGATCATCGAGCGCGCCGAGCGCAAGGGCTATGTCCACCAGATCACGAATCTGGACGGCCCGAACCGGATTGTCGGCATCTGCAACTGTTCTCCCGGCAGCTGCTACGGTCTGCGCACCTCCCAGCTCTTTAACACGCCGAACATGTCCCGCTCGGCCTATCGCGCCCACGTGGACAAGAGCAAGTGCGTAGCCTGCGGCAAGTGCGTTGAGGTCTGCCCGGCAGGCGCTGCCAAGCTCGGCCAGAAGCTCTGCAAGGCGGACGGCACGAGGATGAAGTACAAACTCCACGATCTGCCGGATGATTTGCCCTGGGGCGAGGACAAGTGGGACCGCGACTACCGCGACCATAACAAGATCAACTGCTGGGACACCGGCACATCTCCCTGCAAGACAGCCTGTCCGGCGCACCTGGCCGTCCAGGGCTACATCCAGATGGCAGCTGACGGCCGCTATCAGGAAGCGCTTGACCTGATCCGCCAGGACAATCCCTTCCCGGCAGTCTGCGGTATGGTCTGCAACAAGCGCTGCGAGGACCGCTGCACCAGAGGTACGATCGATAAGCCCGTCGCAATCGACGAGATCAAAAAGTTCCTCGCCATGCAGGAACTCAAGTCCGACCCGAAGCTGCCGATCTGTGAAAACGGCGACGGCAAGCAGTGGACCGATTTCCCGATTGCCATCATCGGTGCGGGTCCCGCCGGTCTGAGCGCGGCCTATTATCTGCGCGCTGAGGGCTATCCCGTCACGGTGTTTGAGCGTGAATCCCGCCCGGGCGGCATGCTGATGAACGGAATCCCCTCCTTCCGCCTTGAGAAGGACGTTCTGCAGAAGGAAATCGACCTGATTACCAAAATGGGCATCGAGATTCGCTGCGGCGTCGAGGTCGGAAAAGACGTGACGCTGGACCAGCTTCGCAAGCAGGGCTTCAAGGCCTTCTATGTTGCCATCGGCCTGCAGGGCGGGCGTCTGGCCGGCGTGCCCGGCGAGAATGCCCGGGGTGTCGAGTCCGGCGTCGGCTTCCTCCGCCGTGTGAATCAGGATGAATCCGTCCGCCTGCACGGCGACGTCGTGGTGGTGGGCGGCGGCAACGTGGCGGCAGACGTCGCCCGGACTGCCGTCCGATGCACCGACGGCAGGGTTACGATGCTTTGCCTGGAGCAGCGTGACGAGATGCCTGCCGCAAAGGACGAGGTCGCCGAGGTTGCCAGCGAAGGCATTGAAATTCGCAACGGCTGGGGACCCAAGGAGATTTTGACCGAGAATGGCGTCGTTACAGCTGTTGTGTTCAAAAAATGCACTGCTGTTTTCGATGAGAATCATCGCTTCTCCCCGAAGTACGACGAGAACGACACGATCACCGTCCCGTGTGCAAACGTGCTGATGGCCATCGGCCAGAGCGCCGAGTGGGGGAACCTGCTGGAAGGAAGCAGCGTCGAGCTCAACCGCAACGGCACCGCGAAGGCGGATCCCGTCACCCGGCAGACCGCCGAGCCCGACATTTTTGTCGGCGGCGATATCCGCCACGGCGCGCGCTTTGCAATTGACGCGATTGCCGACGGCAGGGAAGGCATGGTTTCGATCAACCGCTTTGTCCATCCCGGCCAGAGTCTGACCATTGGCCGCGACCTGCGGGAGTTCATCGAATTTAACCGGGACGACATTCAGGTCGAAGGCTACGACAACGCGCAGCGTCAGACGCCAGGCTCCAAGCCCGGCAATCCCACCGGAACCTTTGCTGATCTGCGGCTCCCGCTCACCGAAGAGCAGGTCCGGGCGGAGGCCAAACGCTGCCTCCATTGCGGCGCGACGATTGTAGACATCAACCAATGCGTCGGCTGCGGCCTGTGCACGACCCGCTGCGAGTTTGACGCAATTCATCTAACCCGCGATATTCCGGAGGCCAGCGAGATGCATACCGCCGAAGAGATGATGAAGGTGGTCGGACCCTACGCCGCCAAGCGCTCCATGAAGATTATCAAGCGCAAGGCCACCGGCAAGGCCAGCTATCCCACCGAGACAGAATGATGCTGATTGCCCCCGGACCACGCGCCCGGGGGCAGCGAGACTGAGGAATGCAATGTCAAACTTTGAAGTACTGGAAACGAAGGAACAGGTTCTGCTCGACAATGATGCGGTTGCAAGGGAAACCCGAGCGAGGCTGAAAAAGGCCGGAACCTTCTTCGTCAATCTGATGGCCTCACCCGGAGCGGGGAAGACCACGCTCCTGCTGCGTACCATCGGCGCGCTGCGGGAACGATACCGCATCGCGGTCATTGAGGCCGACGCCGACGGCGATGTAGACGCCCGGACCATCGCGGAGACCGGCGTGCCGGTGCTGCAGGTCCACACCGGCGGAAGCTGCCACATGGACGCGGAGATGACGCGGCGCGGCCTGGAGTCCATTCACGCGGAAGAATTTGATCTGGTCATTCTGGAAAACGTCGGGAATCTGGTCTGTCCGGCTGAATTCGACGTCGGACAGAGCCTGCGGGCGATGATCCTCTCCACGCCGGAGGGCCATGACAAGCCGCTCAAATATCCCCTGATGTTTCAGGTCAGCGACGTCATCCTCGTCAACAAAATGGATGTCGCTCCGGTCTTTGACTTTGATCCGGACGCCTTCCGGAAAAACGCCGCGCTGCGGAATCCGAATGCGGTGATCCTCCCGCTCTCGGCAAAAACCGGGGCCGGCTTTGAAGCCTGGACGGCGTTCCTGGTTCAGGGAATTGAGAAAGCGAGGCTTGCGGAATGAAAGTGATCGAGCTCAAAGAGACCGTGACGGCCTCGAATGACCGGGACGCGGAAGCCCTGCGCGAGGAGCTCAATCTGCGCGGCGTCCTGCTGGTCAATCTGATGAGCGGACCGGGGGCCGGCAAGACCACCCTGCTTTCCCGGACGATCCGCGACCTGAGCGACCTCAAAATCGCGGTTCTGGAGGCGGATCTGGACGCGACCGTAGACGCTGAGACCATCGAAGCGCTTGGCGCCCGCGCCATCCAGGCGCACACCGACGGCATGTGCCACATGGACGCCGGCATGACTCGAGCGGGTCTCGAAGCCCTCGGCACCGAGCAGACCGATCTGGTTTTCCTGGAGAATGTCGGAAATCTGATCTGCCCGGCAGAATTTGACACCGGCGCACAGCTTCGGGTGATGATCCTGTCGATCCCCGAGGGCGACGACAAGCCGCTGAAATACCCCCTAATGTTCCGCGAAAGCGACGCGCTGATTCTCTCCAAGCTCGACGCGCTTCCTTATTTTGATTTTGATCTTGACAAGTGTATCCAACGCGCCAAACGGTTGAACCCAAAGATTCAGGTTTTCCCGCTGTCTGCCAAAACAGGAGAAGGCATGGCCGCCTGGGAAGCCTGGCTGCGCGAGAATCTGATCCGTAAAACCGTCTGACAGAAAAGGAGAAAGAGATGCCTGAAATTTATGACCAGAATCCGTTAACCCGCTCAAAATACGAAGGCGAAGCGGAGAAGAAACAAAAATACGCAAAGCTCGGCAGACGCATCACCGACAATGTTCCCCACAAGCTCTTCGGCCTGAAGACCACCGACGAGGAGTATTGGGGCCTGCGGGAGATCCTGACCGAGCCGGAGGTTGACATTGCCCTTTCGATGAAGCAGCGCAAGTGGTACACCTATGACGAGCTGTTTGCCAAAAACCAGAAGATGGGCAAGGAGGCTTTTTCCAAGGCCCTCGATCTGCTCTGCGTCCATGGCTTTGTGGAATACGACTACGGCGACCACTACGACGACAACGGCCCGATTCCCGGCGCGCCGAAGGAAAAGCGGTACCGCACAAGCTACTTTGTACCGGGCTCGGCGGAGCTGTTCAACTCCTCCGAGGACCGGATCGAAAAGAATCCGGCTGTTACCAGAATGTTTGAGCGGATGACCTTCCTGCCTCTGGAGCACATCACCTCGATGGTGCCTCCCGGCGGCGACGGCATCGGCATGCATGTGATCCCGGTGGAGAAGGAAGTCCAGATGAGCCGCGAATCGGTCAAGCTGGAAAAAATCTCCTACTGGCTGCAGAAGTATGAGGGCCATCTCTCTGCCGGCATTTGCTCCTGCCGCGCCTCCCGCGCGATGCTCGGCGAGGGCTGCACCGACGACTGCAAGGACTGGTGCATCCAGGTGGGCGATATGGCGGACTACACCGTGGAGACCGGGCGCGCCCACTACATCACGAAGGAAGAGGCGCTGGACATTCTGAAGAAGTCCGAGGAAAACGGCTACGTCCACCAGATCACGAACATCGACGGCGAGGACCATATCTTCGATATCTGCAACTGCAACGTGCAGATCTGCAACGCCCTGCGGACCTCCCTGCTGTTCAACACGCCCAATATGTCCAAGAGCGCCTACACCGCAAAGGTCACGACGGAAAACTGTGTCGCCTGCGGACGCTGCGTGGAGATCTGCCCCGCCGGCGCGCTCAAGCTGGGCCAGAAGCTCTGCCGGAAGGACGGCAGCGAGGTCGAGTACCCGATCTCCATCCTGCCCGACAAGATCCGCTGGGGCAAGTACGCCTGGGACGAGAATTACCGCGACTCCGCCCGCGTCAACACCCACAAGACCGGCACCTCCCCCTGCAAGTCCGCCTGCCCGGCCCATGTTCCGGTCCAGGGTTATCTGAAGATGGCGAAGGAAGGCCGCTACGACGAGGCCCTGGCCCTGATCAAGCGGGAGAATCCCTTCCCGGCGATCTGCGGCCGCGTCTGCAACAAGCGCTGTGAGGACGCCTGCACCCGCGGGACCATCGACAGCCCGGTCGCGATTGACGACGTGAAGAAATTCCTGGCAGAGCGCGATCTGCACGCCGAGACCCGCTATGTCCCGCAGAAGCTCATCAACCGGGTCAGCGGAGAGTGGGATCAGAAGATTGCGATCATCGGCGCCGGTCCTGCCGGCCTGAGCTGCGCCTATTACCTTGCCTCCAGAGGCTACCATCCCACGGTTTTCGAAAAGAACGCAAAACCCGGCGGCATGATGACCTACGGCATCCCCTCCTTCAAGCTGGAAAAGGACGTCATTGACGCAGAGATCGACGTGATCCGCGCGCTCGGCGTGGAGATCCGCTGCGGCGTTGAGGTCGGCAAGGATATCACCATTGCTCAGCTCAAGGAGCAGGGCTACCAGGCCTTCTACATCGCCATCGGCTGCCAGGGCGGCAGACTGCCCGGCGTTGAGAACGAGAAAGCCCCCGGCACCTCCATCGCCGTGGACTTCCTTGCGGACGCGTTGGGCGGAAAGGCGCCGGAGCTGAAGGGCAAGGTCGTCGTTGTCGGCGGCGGCAATGTGGCCATTGACTGCGCCAGAACCGCGCACCGCCTCGGAGCGGAGCAGGTGTCCATGTACTGCCTCGAGTCCCGCGAGACGATGCCCGCCTCGCCGGAGGAGATTCAGGAGGCGGAGGAAGAACTGGTCCGGATCCAGCCCTCCTGGGGCCCCAAGCGGGTTCTGACCGACGAAGCCGGACACGTCCGCGGAATCGAATTCAAGCGCTGCACCGCCACGATCGATCCGGAAACCAAGAAATTCTCTCCGAAATACGACGAAACGGAGACTGTCACGGTGGAGGCCGATCACATCGTCTTCGCCATCGGCCAGGCCATCGAATGGGGCAGACTGCTGGAGGGAACCGGGGTCAAATTCTGGCACGGCAATTACCCGGTTGCCGACAAGTTCACCTATCAGACCGACGATCCTGCGATCTTCGTCGGCGGCGACGTATTCACCGGCCCGAAGTTCGTCATTGACGCCATCGGTCAGGGCCATGAGGCCGCTGAATCTCTCGCCAGATTTGTCTCCGCGAACCACGTCCCCCAGACCCTGGCCCGCGACCGCCGCTACTTCAAGCCGCTGGACCGTGACAATGTCGCCATCGACTCCTACGATCACGCGCAGCGCCAGGTTCCGCCTCTCAAGCCGGACTTCAATCACGACGGCTTCTCCGATCCGCGGGGGATCCTGACGGAGGAGCAGGTACACACCGAGGCCTCCCGCTGCCTGAGCTGCGGGCGCAGCGTCGTCGATCCCAACAAGTGCATCGGCTGCGGCCTGTGTACGACCCGCTGCGAGTTTGACGCGATCCACTTGGTCCGTGATCATCCCAAGAATTCGACCATGCGCCGCGCCGAGGACAAGGTCGGCGGCCTGGCTGCCTACGCGATCCCCAGGGCCTTCAAGATCATTCTCAACAGCGGCTCGAAGGAAGCAAGGATCATGCGTGCCAAGCGCCGCGCCTACAAGAAGGCTGCCGCCGCCCGCAAGGTCAAGCTGCCTCACACCGGCAACGCAGTGAATGTGGAAGATCTGATGAAGGACTGACGGAGGGCCGGCGATTTGCACGAAATGGGAATCGTCCTGCACCTGGCCAAAACCCTCGATGAGACCGCAAAGCAGGAGCATCTGAGCAAAATCGGATCCGTGACGCTGCAGGTCGGCGAGGTTTCCGGAATCCTGACGGATTACTTTGTCGAATGCTGGGATTACTTCAAGCCCCGTCACCCAGTCCTGAAGGACTCCAAACTGATCTTGGAGACGATTGAGGCAGTCACCTGGTGCGACAGCTGCAAACGGACCTATCAGACGGTCCGATACGGCCGCGAGTGTCCATACTGTCACAGCGGCGAAACCTGGCTGCTCAAGGGCAATGAGTGCATCATCAAACAGATCGAGGCCGAAGAGGAAGCCCCGTCTGCGATCCCGGAGCAGTGAACAAAACAAACAAGGGCGTGTTGCAAAATGAATCGTTTTGCAACACGCTCTTGTTTGTTTCGGGATAAATTTGTATCCGCACAGGCTTATTCTGTCTTCCAGAATTCGATCAGCTTCCGCAGCTGTGCCGTGAATTTCTTGAGCTCCCGGTTGCACAGACCCTTGTTCTGACGGATGACGTCCTGCAGCTGTCTGCCGGCCTCTTCGAGATCCCTATATTCGGGAGATCCGGCGATCGACGGGCGCTTCCGTTCCGTCTGGACGCCCTCTGATACGATGGATCCGGAGATGAGATCGAAGCATTCTTTGTACAGCGGTGCGTGTGCGCGGAAGCCGCGATCCCGAAGCTCCCGGGCAAACTGCTCTGCGACTTCCTCTTCTCCGTGGACGACGAAAACCTGTTTCGGCGCATCCTCTTTGAACTGTTCCGCCCAGCGCACCAGATGATCGTGATCCGCGTGGGAGCTGAGGCCCTGGAAGGTCTCGATGGAAGCGCGAACCTGTACCTCTTCTCCAAAGAGCTTGACGCTCTTCTTGCCTTCCTGCAGCGCACGCCCAAGACTGCCGTAAGCCTGATAGCCCACGAAGACCACCGTGCATTCCGGCCGCCAGAGGTTGTGCTTGAGATGGTGACGGATTCTGCCGGCGTCACACATGCCGGAGGCCGCGATGATCACCTTCGGCGTCCGGTCCTCATTGAGCGTTTTGGATTCCTCGCTTGTGACTACCAGCCTGGTATTGCTGACGGAGAAGAGGGGAACACCCTGCCGCACCAACTCTGCGGATTCTTCATCCAGATAGCCGCTGAGATCACTTGTAAAAATCTGTGTTGCCTCCACCGCGAGCGGGGAGTCTACCACGATCTGGAAATCCGGAAACGCGGGAAGCAGTTCCTTCTGCTTGATTTCTCGGAAGAAATACAGCAGTTCCTGGGTTCTGCCGACCGCAAAGGAGGGGATGATGACAGACCCGCCTCTGAGGAAGGTCTTGCGAAGGATATTGGTCAGAACGGCGCAGTAATCATCCGGCGGTTCATGGTTCCGGTTTCCATAGGTGGATTCCATGATCACATAATCCGCGCCGGATACCGGTTCCGGGTCCTTGATGACCGGCTGATCCACATTGCCGATGTCGCCGGAGAAGACCAGCTTCCGTTCTTCACCGTTTTCGGACGCCCAGAGCTGCACGTAGGACGAACCGAGCAGATGGCCGGCGTCGGTCAGCCGGAACCGGACGTTTTCGTTGATGGTAATCAACTGTTCATAGGCAACCGGGACCAGGTGCTTCAGCGTGTCCTCCACGTCCTGAACCGTATAGAGGGGTTCCACCTGCGGCTTTCCGGAGCGCTCCGCCTTGCGGTTGAGGTATTCCGCGTCGGATTCCTGAATATGCCCGGAATCGAGCAGCATAATCCGCAACAGCTTGCAGGTCATTTCGGTTGCAAAGATCCTTCCCTGGAACCCCTGCTTGACCAGCAGCGGCAGCCGTCCGCTGTGGTCAATGTGCGCGTGGGTCACGATTACATCGTCAATGTGATTCGCGGCAAACGGGAACACATGGTTGTCAAGCTCGTCCCGGCCCTGCTGTAGGCCGCAGTCGATCAAAAGGTGGTACCCGCCCACGGTCAGCCCGTGGCAGGAACCCGTCACCGCCCGGTCTGCTCCGTAAAAATTCAATTGCATTGCGCATCAACCTCCTAGTGTATGGTATTATAACATACTGATCGGAAAATGAACAGTAAAACCTTTGCTCAATCCTTTTTGAAATTTACAACTTCAAAAAGCCAAAAATGAAAAACAAAAAACCCCGAAAAACATAGGTTTTTCAAGGGCTTTTCGTTGGAGCTGTTACCCGGATTTGAACCGGGGACCTCATCCTTACCAAGGATGCGCTCTACCGGCTGAGCTATAACAGCAGATCAAGGTCTTGCAGTCAGCTTCGTTATTATAGCAAATAATCATAAAATGTCAAGCACTATTTTCGCAGTTTCCAAATTTCTTTGGAAAAACCAAAAAGAATATCCTGCGCAATTAGCTCTTGTCAAAACTGCCTGTTTTATGATATAGTTATGAATAGGAATCCATATAATGATAAGGAGGTCATCCCATGAAACGCTGGATTGCACTGATTCTCACACTCGCAATGGTGCTCTCCTTCGGCATCCTGCCTGCAGCTGCGGAGTCGCCGAAAGAGGAACCGACCGAAGCGGCGCCGTATATCTACACTGAGGCAGATAATGCGGCCATCGAGAACGACGTGTTTGCCGGAATCGAACAGATCCGGCTGGTGACTGCCGAAACCAAAGGCGGCGTCGGCCACTTGACCGAGCAGGACTACATTGCAGTGATCCCTCAGGTGATCGAGAAGATCGAGTCTTCTTCCACCTATGTTCCTGGCTCTCTGCAGCGGAATGGCAATTTTTTGGTCTGGGAGACGACCGTTGGCATTCCCTGCTGCTATGACCCCCGCATGGAGGCCGAGCTGCACAACACCGAAAACGACCCCACCCCCGCGGAAATCTCCCGGGCCGAGGCCGCG
>CAMOLY010000035.1 GCA_946619065.1 uncultured Clostridia bacterium
ACCTTCTTCTCAATGCCCTCGCCCTTCTCAAAGCGAACGGCCTTCACGAAGGTGACCTTGCCGCCCAGCTTCTTGGCAGCGTCGGCAATGTAGTTCTCGACGGAGCCCTGGAACAGGTCGGAGCGGACGAAGTCCTGCTGCAGCAGGCAGTTCTCTTCGTAGAACTTGTTCATCTTGCCGGCCACGATCTTCTCCTTGACCTGGGCGGGCTTGTTGGCCATCTTGGGATCGGCGTCCATCTGCGCCAGCTGGACCTTCTTCTCCTCCTCCAGGACCTCGGCGGAAACGTCAGCCTTGTCCCAGAAGCGGGGGTTCAGCGCAGCGATCTGCATAGCCACGTTCTTGCCGATCTCGGTGGCGTCAATGCCGCCTTCCACAGCCAGGTTCACCAGAACGCCGATCTTGCCGCCGGCGTGGACGTAAGCCACGGAGGTGTTGTCGTCGTAACGGGCGAAGCGGCGAATCTGCAGGTTCTCACCGATGGACATGACCTTCTCAGGCAGGACGCCGTCGACGGTCAGCTCGGTGCCGGGGAAGGGGGACTTCTTCAGAGCGTCCACGTCGGCGGGGTTGGACTCCACCACGACCTGGGCAATGCCCTTGACAAACTCGACAAAGGGAGCGGACTTGGCGCAGAAGTCGGTCTCGCAGTTGACCTCGACCACGGCACCCACATTGCCCTCGACCACGGCGTAAGCCATGCCCTCGGCAGCGATGCGGCCGGACTTCTTGATGGCCTTGGCCAGGCCCTTCTCACGCAGCCATTCGATGGCCTTGTCCATATCGCCGTCACACTCGGTGAGGGCCTTCTTGCAGTCCATCATGCCCACGTTGGTTCTCTCACGCAGGGTCTTGACATCAGCAGCGGTAAATGCCATTTTTATATCCTCCTCAAATTTCTGTAAAAGTGCCGGTAGGGAAGCCCCTTGCCGGCACGAAGCTTTGAATTATTCGTTCGTCGCGGGAGCTGCGGGCTCGGCGGAGGTCTCTTCGCTCATTTCGAGCTGTTCGCCCTGACGGCCTTCGAGGACGGCGTTGGCCATCGTGGAGGCGATCAGACGGATGGCGCGGATGGCGTCGTCATTGCCGGGGATCACGTAGTCGACCTCATCGGGGTCGCAGTTGGTGTCGACGATGGCGACGATGGGGATGTGCAGCTTGCGGGCTTCGGCGATGGCGTTGCGCTCCTTGCGGGGGTCAACGATGAACAGCGCGCCGGGGAGCTTCTTCATTTCCTTGACGCCGCCGAGATACTTCTCGAGCTTGGCGATCTCGCCCTGGTGCTTGATGACTTCCTTCTTGGGCAGCATGGCGAAGGTGCCGTCGGTCTCCATCTTGCGGAGCTGGGCCAGACGGTCGATACGGGTGCGCATGGTCTTGAAGTTGGTCAGCATGCCGCCGAGCCAGCGGGCGTTGACGTAGTACTGGCCGACGCGCTCGGATTCTTCCTTGATCGCGTCCTGGGCCTGCTTCTTGGTGCCGACGAAGAGGACGCTCTCACCGTTTTCGGAGAGCTGACGGACGAAAGCATAGGCCTCTTCCAGCTTCTTCGCGGTCTTCTGAAGGTCGATGATATAGATGCCGTTGCGCTCGGTGTAGATGTACGGCGCCATCTTGGGGTTCCAGCGTCTGGTCTGGTGTCCGAAGTGGACGCCGGCTTCCAGCAGCTGCTTCATGGATACGACTGCCATTTTGATGTTCTCCTTTTGATTTTTGTTTTTCCGCCACCCCGATCATCTCCGCCGCCTACCCCGCAGGGCACAAGGGACGGATCCTGTTGGTGTGTGGATTTTTGTCGTCACGGGATTTTTCCACCCGTGCCGGTGTATTATACACAAAGCGCCTGCGGATTGCAAGCATTATTTTGCAAAAATCCCGGGATTTTTCAGCGTTTTTCAGCCTGCGCTCCGCCGAAGACGGACAGATAGTAATCCTCCAGCGAAGGAGCCGCGGGCGCCGCGCCGGGAGCGGGCGGGGACTTGGCGAGGATCCGGAGCGAGACGCCCCGGTCCTCCTTCTGAATGCCTGTGACGGTGTATTCCGCCTGCAGGGAGGCGACCTCCTCCGGCCTTGCGGTCACGCGCCAGACCCTGCCCTCGATCCGCGAGACCAGCGCGGCAGGGGAGGCCTGGTCCGCAATGACGCCTTTTTTCAGCAGGATCACGTCCCGGGCAATGTATTCGACGTCCGACACGACGTGGGTCGCGATGAGCACGATCCTGTTGAACGCGATTTTTGAGATGTAGTTCCTCACGGCGATGCGCTGCCTGGGGTCGAGACCGGCGGTGGGCTCGTCCAGGACCAGCACGGAGGGCCTGCCCAGCACGGCCTGGGCTAGGGCCAGGCGCTGCTTCATGCCGCCCGAGAAGGAGGAAATCCGTTTCCCCGCAGCGTCCGACAGCTCCACGGCCTCCAGCAGCTCCGCGATCTCCCGCCCTGCCGTTTCCTTCGGGATGCCCTTGAGGGCCGCGATATACCACAGGAAGCGTTCGGCGGTAAAGCTGCCGTACATGCCGGGGTACTGGGGCATGAAGCCCAGCTTTTCCCGGAACCGCGCGCCCATTTTCCGGATGTCCGCCCCGTCCAGGAGGATCTGCCCTTCGTCCGCCTTGAGATTGTCCGTCAGAATGTTCATCAGCGTGCTTTTGCCGGCTCCGTTGGGCCCCAGCAGGGCATGGACGCCGGGCTCCAGCACGGCGGAAAAGCCCGCGAGGGCCAGGTTTTTCCCGTAGGCCTTGGAAACGTTGACGAATTCGAGCTGCATCTCTGTCACCTTCCTTTCACGGTTTTGCGGTATGCTGCCGCCAGAAGCAGCAGCGTCAGGATGGCGGATCCGGCCGCAAAGGCGGCAATCAGCCCAAAGCTGCCGGAGAAAAGCCGCTTTTCGGCGGAGAGCCGCAGCATCCCGTTGGCGCCGAAGAAGGATGCAAAGGAAAGGGCTCCCGCCTCCTCCAGCCCGGCCAGGCGCAGGAGCTCGGGCAGCAGCGTGACGCCCGATACGACCGCGAAGGCGGAGACGTAACCGGCGGACAGGGCGGAAACCGAAACCGTAAAGACCGCCAGCAGCAGGGCGGCGGTCAGGCGGACGGCGTACGTCAGCGCCAGATATCCGCCCACGCTCAGCCGGTCGGCGATCCCGGCAAAGCCCGGCACCGAGCACAGCGGCGCCCGGAGGGCCCGCAAGGGTCGGCCCAGGGTCAGCATCAAAAGCTCTGCGCCGTAAAATCCCGCGGAGAGGACCAGCGTGATCAGAACGCCTGCGCGGAGCTTTGCGCGGAAGGTCTCCCGCCGTCCCATTTTCGTGCTGCGGAGGATCCGCTCGAAGTGCTCGCCAGCGTCCTTCCCGCGCCGCTCCTTCAGCCAGGCCCCCGTCAGGATCAGGACCAGAGCGGCAAAGAGCGGCCAGCAGGGCCCGCCCGTCATCAGGGGCTCAACGCCGGAGGTGTCGGTAAAGCGCGGCTCCAGCCCCTGCTCCGCCAGCCGGGAATAACGGAAATACAGATCCGAAGCGTAACCGAAGTCGTCGGAGAGCGAGCCTTCGACCACGGTATTCAGATCGCGGTCGAAGCGCGCCTTCTGATCCGCGCTGATTTCTCCCCGCTCCAGGGCCTCCTGCAGCAGGTCCTTCCCCGTGTCCGGCGCGGAATACGCCGCCAGAAGCAGGGCGTAGAGGTCCTTCTTTTCGGAGAAATCTCCCTCGGTCCGGGACAGCAGAAAGTGCCGGCAGATCCGGTATTCCCGGTCCGGCGCGGTGTCGGCGCGCCGCGCGGCGAGGAGGCCCGTCCAGGCGGCAAAGAGCAGCAAAAGGGCCAGCAGCAGGGGCGGATCGGCCGGCAGCAGCTTTTTCAGCTCCCAGCGGAGCAGACTGCGTCCGGATTCGCCGGACTTTTTCGGACGGTGTTCCCGCCATGCCCGGATGCGGCCGGACAAAATGGCGGCAGGTTTTCGGAACAGCCTTCTGTCCGCACCGGCAGTGCTGGCGCGTTTCCGCGCAAATAACACAACGCAGGCGGCTGCCGGGAGGATCAGCAGCGCGAAACAGGCCGCCGGCGCGGCGTCCAGGAGGCTGATGCAGACCAGACCGGGCTGGATCACGTAGAGCCTGTCGCAGCGCAGGGCGATCTGACAGACGGAATAGGGATTCAGCGCGTGGGCCAGCGGGAAGCGGGCCGGATTCAGCCCCGCGCCCAGAAAGCACGCGCCGAACAGAGCCGCGCCGCCGGCAAGGGCGCCGACGGACGCCCCGCACAGCAGGGAGATCAGTCCGCAGAGCATTCCGAAGGCCGCCCCTGCCAGGACCTTCACGGAGATTACGTAAAAAAGCAGGCGCCGGACGGTCCAGACCTCCGGAAACAGGACCAGCGCCTGCACGTTCTGCACCGAAGCGGAGGGATCGGAATACCCCTCCCGGAGCAGGATCACCAGCACCGGGACCAGGGCGAACAGGAGTGAAAGCAGGGCGCTGCCGCAGGCCAGCAAGGCGGTCTTTGCCAGCGCGGTGGGCAGCCGGCCCCGTCTGCAGGTGCGCAGGGCGGGCAGCATCCCGCAGCGCTTTTCGGGCAGAAAGATCCCGCTTGCAAACAGGAGCAGGGCCGCAAACAGGAAGATCCCGTCATAGGACCGGCCGAACAGGCTGTCCCAGCCCCGCACGGGGGCGGCCGTGACCTTCGCCCCGCCGCGCACCCGGTCATAGGTCTGATATGCGTAGGCCTGATACTGATACAGCGGGTCGGAAAGATCCGCGCCCCGCTCGGCCCTTCCGCGCTCCATGTTGGTCCGGGCCTGGTCCAGAACGGTCCGGACGCCGCTGCGGAATGCGGCGATGCGCTGTGCGGCGGCCTCAAATTCCGCAAGGAGCCGGGAATCCGATATGGCCGGGCTGAACTCGTAAGTATCCAGGAGCTCGGGGTGTTTTCTCAGGTCCGGCAGAGCGTCCCCGTACTGCTCCCGCAGCGCCGCGAGGCGCGCCGCGACGGCGGCGCTCCGCCGTTCCGCAAAGGCGGCCAGGCCCTCCGGGTCTTCCGCGTAGGTATTGTAGAAATCCTCCGCTGCGGAGGCCGCGTCGTCCGAGAGGGCCGTCCGGTCCGGCGCGGTCAGAATGCAGAGGACGAAGCAGGCCGCCAGCAGCACAAGGGGGAGCAAAACCGGCAGCCGCTCTCCCAGCAGCTTTCGGATCTCGTAGAAAAACAGCTTCATGGCGCCCGCCCCCCTCATCGGAAGGTCGATTCGTATTCCGGGAGCCCGGGCTGGGGCCAGAGGCGCAGCCTCCCGCTCTGCAGGTCGAATTCCAGCACGTTGTAATACTTGATTTCATAGATCGTCCTGCCGTCCTCGTCGGTCCCGGCTTCCAGCCCGTAGGCGCAGTCCAGCAGCAGCGCGCCCTTTTTGATCTCCCGCAGTCCGGTGCCCGCAGGGATCGTGCCGCCCGCCGCGGCCGCCGGATCGGAGAGGCCGTATTCCCGCTCCTCGCCGGTTTTCGGGAAGAGAAGGTGCACGGTGAAGGGCTGCGAGGCGTCGCTGCGCACGTCTGTCCAGACGACGCACCGATCGGAGTACATCCAGGTCTGAACGGTATCCGCCTTTGAAGCCAGCGGGCGGGCGCCGCCGCTTTGCAGATCCGCCAGCCAGAGATCCTCATGCTCCCGGTCCGTGCGGTACATCACCCGAAACAGGGCCAGATCCCCGTATACCGCCAGCACGTCGGCGGAGGAGGGCTCCAGTCCCTCGGTTCCGGCGTAATCCAGCGTCAGAACGGTCGTGACCGCGTCCGCGCGCAGATCCCGCCGGTACAGACAGGCCGAAGCGCCTTCAAAGCCCGCGTCCAGCAGATACCGGTCGGCATAGACGGGACTGTCCTTCACCGCGAAGAGCTCCCCGACGGAGCCAAGCTCCGTGACGGTCCCGTCCGGCGTCGCCTTCAGCGCGGCATAACGGATGCGGAAGTCTGCGTCCTCGACCTGATAGACCGCGTAGAGGGCTCCGTCCTGTTCGTAGAGCTTGTACTCATAGAGCCTGTCATGCAGGGCGGTGCAGGAATTGTCCGCGCTGCTGTACAGATACAGCCTGTCGTCCTGGCCCACGAAAAAAACCGTTCCGCTCATGCAGACGAAGCCGAAGGGATTTTTGCATTTCGCCAGCGGGCAGCCGGAGGCGGCCGTGTGGACGCAGAGCGGATCCGAGCAGACGGGCTGCCAGCTTTCCCCGTCCGGATAGTCCCGGTATTTCAGCGTCGTCGGGGCGTAGGGGGACGGATCCCCGCCCTCGGCGACCGTGCGGATCGCGTAGTATTTGCCCCCGTCATACCAGTTGTCCACCGCAAAGGCCAGGAAGGTGAAGATCCCGTATTCTTCGTAGGACGCATCCATCGTCAGACTGTAGAAGTCCGGGTCCGGCGCGTCCGTTCCCGCCGTGCCGGTCTCGGCCGACGGGAGGGAACCGGAGGGCCCCGGCACCTCCACCGTCGAAGCCTCCTGCGGGGCAGGCCGGCTCTCTTCGGCGGAGCCGGAGGCGAGAACGTCGGTTTTCACCGGGGAGCAGCCGGCGAGGACCGCCGTGATCAGGACCAGCAGCAGGCAAAGGGCCCGCCGGGCAAATGCAGCAGCCATTGAGTCATTCCTCCTGTATCGATTCGGCGCAAGGAATCCGTGCTTCGCCGGAATACGACCTTGCGGTTTTGCTGTTCAATCTTCCGCGCCGCGGGTGAAATCCACGCCGATGGGCCCGTCCGTCACAAGCCAGTCCGTCTGCGGAAGGCAGGCTTCCTGCTGTTCGGAGAGGGGGCATAGACCGATCACGCCCGCCGCCCCGGCGGGTTCCGGCCGCAGTCCGGTCTGCGCGCAGACCAGACCCCGCCGCAGAAGACCCTCCGTGTCCGTGCTGATGAGGAGAGATCCGCTCCGATAGAGCTCCCGCAGGCGCTCCAGCACCTCCCCGGTCTGCCAGGCCCGCGTCCCGGCTCCGCCGCCCTCCTCCGCTACAAACAGCTGTCCGTCCCGAACGCGCAGCAGCATGTATTCCGGCGCGGCCTGCTTCTGCGCGGCGGGCTGCAGCAGGATGCATGGGCCGAGCTTGGGGTCCTCCGCGACCGCGAGACTGACGGGCGAGGCGGGGTCTATGCCGGCCAGGGTTTCCAGATAGCTCTTGTCGTCGTCCAACAGCACCGCCCGCGAATAGCCGGAGCGAAGGCCGGCGGGATCGAAGGCGGCGTACTCGTCCTTCCCGTCGCCGTCGACGTCCAGCGGCCACAGCAGGATGGAAGGGCTGTCCGCCGTGGAATGGGAGACGGGGCGGCGGAGGGCGGCTTCCAGGGCCTCGGCCTGTCCGCCCGCGAGGGGATTCCAGGACACCGATACCTGCCGCAGGTTCCTCAGGCCCAGGAGGGGAGACAGATCCGAGATCCGGTTTCCGTCCAGATCCAGAGCGGTCAGCCGATCCAGCCCGGCAAGGGGCGTGAGGTCCGCGATCCCGCTGTGGGCCGCGCGCAGGGAGCGCAGCGATTGCATGCCCCGCAGAAACGACCAGTCGCCCAGTTCGCAGTTTTCGATGATCAGATGCTCCAGCCCGGAAAGCCGGCCCAGCACGGAGACGTCCGGGATCTCGGCGTCGTCCAGGATGAGGTATCGAAGCTGATCGAGCCGCTCCAGATCCGACAGCTCGCCGAACCGTCCCCCGCAGAGGGCGAGGGAGGTGATTTTCTTCAGCTCAGCCGGGAAGACCGGACCCGTCTCCCGCCCCAGCTGGCGCAGGACGGCCTGCCCGACCGCCGGGCTGGCAAACCGGACCGGCGCCTCCGAATCCGACAGATCCGGCTCAGCCCCTGTTTCCGCGGCGGTCCATTCCGCCGCGCTGGGCTCCGTTCGGAGCTCGGCGGCCCTGACCCGGGGGTCGGACGCGCAGACGACCCAGACGGAGCCGATCAGAAGCGCGGCCAGAACCCGGACCCTCCGGGAGGGCCTGCGGCAGCGCAGCACGTTCCGGATGCGGGCCTTTGCCCCGGTCTCGCAGAACGGAAGGGAAAGCGGCGCGGCGTGTTCCTGCTCTCCCGCGACGGCAAAGGCCAGCAGGGCGGCGCCGTACTGCTTTTTCCGCCGGGGGTCGCCGGAGACGACGGCCTCGTCACAGCGCATCTCCATATCCCGGCTCATCAGCGAGAAGGCCAGCCAGGCGAGGGGGTTGAACCAGTGCATGCACAGGGCGCAGAAGGCGATCAGCCGGACGAGGGGGTCGCCCCGGCGGATATGCTCCCGCTCGTGGGCAAGGATGATCGCCTTCGTCTCCGGATCGAGACCCGCCGGAAGACAGATCCGCGGCCGGAACAGACCGAAGACGAAGGGGGACCGAAGCCCTGCCGCCTCGCAGACGCCGCCCCTGCAGACCGCGCCCCGCAGTCTGCGGCGCAGCGCCAGCGCCCGGATCAGCGCCCAGGCCGCCAGCAGGATCACCCCGGCGCACCAGAGTCCCGCCAGCAGACCCAGCCAATCGAAGGCTGCGGGCTGCGCCTGCACGCCCGCAGAAGACAGGCCTGTTTCCGCGGGCAGAACGGTCTCCGGCCCGGTTACGGGCTGGAAAATCTCGTTGATCGGCCGGAACCGGGTCCAAAGCCGCTCCCCGCCTGCGGATTTTTCGGAAAACAGGCCGAAGAGGCTGAAGGCGGTCCGGGGTCCGGCGGGCGAGACGAAGCGGAACAGCACGGGCAGCCAGAGCAGGTAGGACCACTTCTTCGGCGCCCGCCGCAGCAGAAGCCGGATCGGCAGCACAAAGACCGCCGCCGCTGCCCCGGCAAGGCTCATCCGCAGAAGGGTCAGAAACAGGGTCCTCACGGCTCCTCACCGTCCTCCTGATACGCGTCCAGCAGCCGGCGCAGCTCGTCCGCGTCCTTCTTGCTGATCCGCCGACTGCCCAGGAAGGAGACCAGGAAGCCTGGCAGGGAGCCGCCGAAGGCCCGGTCGATGAAGGCGGCGCTCTCCTGCTTCAGGGCGTCGTCCTTCCTTACGACGGCGGAAACGACGCCGTTCTCGTTCTGCGCCAGACCCTTGTCGATCAGCTTCCGCAGCACGGTGTAGGAGGTGGACTTCTTCCAGCCGTATTCCTCCATGCAGCGCCGCGCCAGCTCCCCGGAAGGGATCGGCTCGTTGGCCCAGATCAGATTCATCAGCTTCTGATCGCTGTCACACAGTCTTTTGTATCCCACAGTGCAGGCCTCCTTGTCGTTCTATACTTATAGACC
>CAMOLY010000036.1 GCA_946619065.1 uncultured Clostridia bacterium
CAGGATCAGGGCGTGGGCGTCTACACGAAGGATTTCCATGAGGTCTATCAGCAGATCACCGCGGGGGGCGAGGGCGTTACCTGCTACACCTGCCACGGCAACGAGGCCGGCAATCAGGGAACCCTTCAGGTGACCCACACCTACGTCACCACGGCCCTGGGCGAAAACATGAAGGCCATTGACCCGGGCATGCTCTCCTGCGGCCAGTGCCACATCGAGTATTACTTCACCGCTGTGGACAGCGATCAGGACGGCAAGCTGGACAACGAGGCCATGATGCCCTATCACAGCCTTGACGAGATGACCCCGGAGGCGATCCTGGCCTACTACGACGCGGCCCCGAACAAGGACGGCGGAACCGGCTTCTACGACTGGGTCCAGCCCAGCACCGGCGCCCATATGCTCAAGGCCCAGCACCCCGAGTTTGAAACCGTCCTCCAGGGCGTCCACGCGGCCAACGGCATGAGCTGCGCCGACTGCCACATGGAGATCAAAATGGGCGAGGACGGCACGGTCTACCACAGCCACGAGCTGGTCAGCCCCCTGAAGAGCGAGGCCCTGCTCCAGTCCTGCGCGGTCTGCCATGAGGGCACCGACATGACGGCGAAGGTCCGCGCCATCCAGAGCCGCATCACCTCCCGGGAGACCAAGGTGGGCAACAGGCTCTCCGAGCTCAAGGACGCGCTGGCCCAGGCCGTCGCGGACGGAAAGCTGCCCGAGGAGGAGCTGGAGGCGGTGCGCAAGCTCTACCGCGAGGCCCAGTGGTTCTTTGATTTCTGCTATGTTGAAAACTCCGAAGGCGCGCATAACTCCGCGCTTTCCACCCGCTGCCTGAACACCGCCGAGGCAAAGATCGCGGAGGCGATGGAGCTGCTCGGCTGATCCGAGCCTGAGCTGCAGCGCAGGGAGAAGCAAAGCGCCCTTTGCTTCTCCCTGTTTTTTGAACGGACCTGTGTGAAAGGAATGCTGCCGATGAAAAAAATCCTGCGATTTCTCAAGTCGATGAAGCTGGCGATCCTCCTGCTGCTGGTGCTTGCCGCAGCCTGTGTGGTCGGCAGCGTGATCCCGCAGCGGCAGGCGGCGGACTGGTATCTGGAGACCTACGGGCTGCGCTCCGGCGCGCTGATTCTCGGCACCTGGTCCGACGACGTCTTCCACAGCACCTGGTTCCTGGTCCTGACGGTTCTGCTGCTCTGCGACCTGCTCTGGTGCAACCTCAGCCGGATCCCCGGCCTGGTGCGCCGGACCGCGGCCTTCGGCACCCCGGACCGTCTCGACGTCCGCGCCGCCCCGGCGCGGTTTGAGACCGCGGCCGACCCGGAGCCGGTCTTCCGCCGCCTTTCCATGCCGAAGCCGAAGCGGCTTGTGCGCGACGGCAAAGAGCTTCTGTTCTCCGTCCGGGGCCGGGCCGGCTTCTGGGGCGCCTGGGTGACGCATCTGGGCATTTTTCTGCTGATCATTGGCTTTGCCCTGGGTCAGGCGACCAAGCGGGAGTTCACCGTCAGCGGCGTCCCCGGCCAGACGCTTCCGGTGGGGGATACGGGCTGGCTGCTGCAGATCGACGATTTTGACGTCGAATTCACCGAATCCGGCGCTCCCAAACAGTTTTCCTCCGCCCTGACGATGCTGGATCCCGACGGAAAGGCCGAGCGCGGGACGGCCAGCGTCAACCACCCGGCCACCCTCGGCGGCTTCAAGATCTACCAGAACTCCACCGGCACCGCGGCCCGCGTCACGGTGACCCGGAACGGGGAGCTGGTCCAGGACGAGATCCTCTGCGCCGGCGACTACTGCTACGTCCTCGATACACCGATGGCCCTGATCTTTGAGGGTTATCTGCGGCAGGGTCTGGAGCGGGACGACGGCGTCCGGACCGACGCCTATGCCTGGTCCACCTGGTATGACGGCGTTTCCGGCGAGACCAGGTACCAGCCGGAGGGGGAGGCGGCCATTCAGACCGAGACCGTCACGGTCCGCTTCTCCGAGCCCCAGAGCTTTACCCTTCTTGTGCTCAAGCAGGAGCGCTTCGGCGGGCTTGCCCTGCTGGGCGGACTGGTGACCCTGCTGGGTCTGGTGCTCAGCTTCTATTTCCAGCCCAAGCGGGTCTGGGCGGAGCGGAGCGGGGAAACCTGGACCGTCTGCGGCGCCTGCAGCAAGGGCGGCTCCCTGTTCTGCGACCGCCTGCGCGAGGCGGTGAAATCCGAAGCCGAGAGAGAGGAGACAGAACATGCTGAAGGTTGAAAACGTCCTGTTCACGGCCGCCATGTGCCTGTATTTCGCGGCGATGATTGTCTACTTCCTGTTCACCGCCCTGAAAAAGGAGAAGCTTTCCAAGCTTGCTATCGGCGTTCAGGCCCTGGCCCTGCTGCTGCACACGGCGGCCCTGGTCTGCCGCGGCATCGGCGCGGGCAGGCTGCCGCTGACCAACCAGTACGAGTTTGCCGCCAGCTTTGCCTGGGGCCTGTGCCTGGTGAGCCTGATCTTTATTCTGAAATTCCGCTTCCCGGTGCTCGGCGCCTTCCTGACCCCGCTGATTTTCCTGGTCATCGGCTATGCCGCCATGCAGAGCCGGGAGGTCAAGGATCTGATGCCCTCGCTCCGGAGCAACTGGCTGGGCTTCCACGTCTCCACGGCAATCATCGCCTACGGCTCCTTCGGCGTCAGCGCGGTGGTCTCGGCCATCTTCCTGTGCCGGACCCGGATGCGGGATGAGAGCTTCTGGGGCCAGCACGTACCGAACCGGGAAAAGCTGGATCTGATCAGCTACCGCAGCGTCTGCCTGGGTCTGCTCTTTCTGACCTTTACGATCCTGACCGGCGCAATCTGGGCCGAGCGGGCCTGGGGCAGCTACTGGTCCTGGGACCCGAAGGAGACCTGGTCGCTGATCACCTGGATCATCTATGCGGTCTATCTGCATCTGCGGGTCAACCGCGGCTGGCGCGGGACCTCCGCCGCCGTCTTCGCGGTGATCGGCTTCGTCTGTGTGCTGTTCACCTACGTCGGCGTGAATACCCTTCTGCCCGGCATCCACAGTTACAAGTAGAGCAAATAAAGTCGCCCGATCTCCCGGAAATCCGGAAGATCGGGCTTTCGTTTTTCATACTGAACGCCATTAAAATGCTTTAAAAAGCATTTTATAGCGCCAAAGGCGCGTTGGCGTTCGCATGAGACGGGTTTTGTGCCGCAGGCACAAAATGGCAGCGTGCGAAGCACGGTGCGCTCCCATTAAAATCTAAAGGTTTTAATGGGAGCCTAGTATCAGTAATTCCGTAGTGGCCGCTGACCACAGCGGCCATAACCCCCGCCGAAAGGACCCGGGCAGGAAGAACAGGGGAAAGCGCTTCGCGCCATGGCCCGTGTGGTCACGGGCCACTACGGCGGTTACGAAATTATCGTAGTGGCCGTTGACCACAACGGCCATGTCCCCGCAAAGCGCTTCGCGCCATGGCCGCTGCTCTAGTGTTCCGTTAAGCCTAAAAATGGCATGATCTGCGGCGCAGAATTCCGCCATACTTCGTTGTCGTCCTTGCCGGGCGTCAGCCCGCCTGCGTCCTCCGCCTCGTCTGGCGAAACCCTGCTTGCAGCTCTTACAACTTTTAGACTTTCCGGAACACTAGTATCAATGTTTTTTTGCGATTTCCGTCTCCAGCCGCCGCAGAAGCTGGGTCAGCGGCAGGATCAGCGTGCCGAGGGCGAGATTTCCGATGGCGTGGTTGATGTCCCAGGGCAGCCCGATCTGAATCCAGGTGAGCGTCCGCCTCCAGTCTCCGCCCAGGAAGGCGTAGCACTGAAAGGGGGCGTACAGACTCCCGTAGGCCAGCCCGAAGAGACCGCAGACGGCGGCATAGACCGGGACCTGCAGCCAGGCCGGCATGTTCTTCGGCAGCAGCATGGTCACGCCCCAGAGAATCGGCCAGAGATACAGATAGGGGATCCACCAGAGGCCGAAGCCCGTGATCAGTCCCTCCAGAAAGCAGAAGAGGAGGATCGGGATCAGGGCGTATTTCCGGTAGACCAGGGTGTAGACCATCGTGAGCGCGCTCACCAGCTCCACGTTCGGCAGCGCCTCCAGGGCGAGCTTGGAGGCAAGCTGAATGACGGCCAGCATCGGGAAGAGGATGAGATGAAACAGGTCGAGCTTCCGACAGGCCATCTCAGCCCTTGGTTGCGACCATTGCGTAGACCGCGCCGTCGGTGATTGCGGTGGAATCCACGCCGGTCATGGCGTATTCGCCGTTTTCGTAGAAGGCCCAGTACATTCCGTCCGCGTTGTAGTCCAGGGTTTCACCGCAGACGGTTGTGACATAGAGTCCGTAATCCCCCTGCTCGCCTTCCACCAGATCCAGGCCGGTCAGCGCTTCGCCGACGGTGGTTGCGTCCGTGTGGATCAGATAGGAGGTCTTCTCGCCCGCCCGGTTCTGAACGTCGAAGCGGAAGCTCAGCTTTCCTTCGCCCAGCTCAGACGGAGCCGGCTCCGTCTCGGTCGGGGTTTTGCTCTCTTCCCCGGTGTTTGCCGGAGCCGGCTCCGTCTCGGTCGGGGTTTTGCTCTCTTCCCCGGTGTTTGCCGGAGCCGCCGAAGCGGTAGCCGGGCGTTCCGTTGCCGGGGTTTTGGTGGTTCCTTTTTTCGCGCATCCGCTCAGCGCCGCCGCCGCAAGCAGCACCGTCAGGATGAGACACAAAAGAACGACGATTTTCCTGTGTTTCATGATGTGTTCTCCTTTGTTGTAATTTGACCGCCTGCCGGCGGCCTGAGGCAAAGGCTCTGCCGCACCCGGGAAGCGAAAACCTTCCCGACAGGGGGGACCCTGTCCCGGAGCTCGCGGCGGCGGCAAAGGCTTGGGCCAGTCTTCCGGCTGATGGCGGACCGGGACAGCCTTCTCAGAGCGGAGCTCCAATGGCTGTCTGCCCTGCGGCGGGCAGCGTCCCGGTCGGAAAATGCCAACGACGGCCACGGTCTGGCGCAGGATTTGGACCTGCTTCCTGATTGAGCACGCTGTGCACCCGGCTTTGCAGGGAGATTATACCGCCGCCCCGCCGACTTTGTCAAGCAGACAATCAAGGGGCGGCCCTGTACGGGCCGCCCCCGATATTCAGTGTCAGATGTATTGCTTCATTTCCTCCGGCATCACGGCGTTCAATCAGGGGACGGTTCTATGATTGGCGGCTCAATCAGAGAACCGTCCCCTGATTGATCTTGATTGACGAACTCAGTCCCACGATTGATGAGATACTGCTTTGCAATTGTTGGGAAGATTCTCTACATAGTATTCTCCGCTTCCTAAATCAGAAAAGGAAAACTGATAAGAAATCCCCGGAAATGCTTTCAGGGCAGCAACTGCAGTATGTCTACTCTCCGAAAACATAACCGATGCTTCACATGAGCGCTCATGCAAATGGAAGTCCAGCAGTGAAGAACATAATTGTGTCTGCGAATCATCTGCTAATCAATCAGGGGACGGTTCTCTGATTGATTGTCAAGCAGACAATAAAGGGGCGGCCCTGTACGGGCCGCCCCCGATATTCAGAATCAAATGTATTGCTTCATTTCCTCCGGCATCACGGCGGGGTCGATCCGCGCGGTGATCGTGAAGGAAACGGCGTTTGCGTCGCCGAAGCGGCGGCACCAGTCGCAGAAGCCGGCCATCTCCGCAGGGTCATCCGTGCCGAGCAGACGGTGGATGCTCTTGAGGAAGATGTGCGTAATGTCGAAATTACCGGCGTGCAGACCGGAAATAAAGGCCTTGAGCGCGTCCGCGCCATCCAGCTCGTAGGTCTGATACTCAATCAGGCGGACCTTGTAGTTGACGTCGAAGCGGAGCTTGTTGCCCTTTTCGATGCAGACCACGCTGCCGCTCTCATGCTCCACAGCCTCGTTGAGGCTGCGAAGCATTTCCTGTGTTTTGCCGGAACCGCTGAGTCCGGCGAACAGCTTAACCATGGGAAATCTCCTCCTTTGTGCGTTAGAACCGATATCTTTTGTGTTTTGAAGAAGTCTGTTTAATTGGTGTATCCCGGCTTGCCCAGGAGCTGGAACATGTTCCGCTTATAGAACTCCACGCCCGGCTGGTTGAAGGGGTTGACGCCCAGCATATAGGCGGAGATGCCGCAGCTGAGCTCGAAGAAGTAGAACAGCTCGCCGATGGTGCGGTCGCAGATCTCGTCGTTCTGGATCAGGATGACGGGCACGCCGCCGTCGGTGTGGGCGGCCAGCGTCCCCTGGAAGGCCTGCTCGTCCACGAAGTCCAGGCTCTTGCCCTCCAGATAGTTGAGACCGTCGAGATTCTTCCAGTCCGGCTCGATCATCGTCTTCTTGCGCGGCGGGGCGAAGCGGATCATGGTCTCAAACAGGCTGCGCTCGCCCTGCTGGATCATCTGGCCCAGGGAGTGGAGGTCGGCGGTGAACTCGGCGGTCGCCGGGAAGATGCCCTTGCCGTCCTTGCCCTCGGATTCGCCGAAGAGCTGCTGCCACCAGCCGCCCATATACTTGAACGCGGGCTCCCAGGAGCAGAGCAGCTCGATCTTCTTGCCGCGGCGGTACATCAGATTGCGGGCGGCGGCGTAGAGCCAGGCCGGGTTTTCAAAGGACAGCGCGCGCATATCGCGCTTGGCGGAGGCGGCGCCGAACATGACCTCGGTGATGTCCATGCCGGCCACAGCCATGGGCAGCAGGCCGACCGCAGTCAGGACCGAGTAGCGCCCGCCCACGTCCGGCGGGATCACGAAGGTCTCGTAGCCCTCCTCGCGGGCCATCTGGCGCAGCGCGCCCTTTTCGGGGTCCGTGGTGACGAAGATCCGCTTTTTGGCCTCGTCGGCGCCGTATTTGCGCTCGAGCATCCACTTGAGCGCGCGGGTGGCGATGGCGGGTTCGGTGGTGGTGCCGGATTTGGAAATGATGTTGATGGAGAAGTTCTTGCCCTCCAGCAGAGCCAGCAGCTCCTGCCAGGCGCGGGTGGAGAGATTGTTGCCCGCGAAGAAGATCTGCGGATCCTTGCCGCGCAGGTTGTGGTTCATGCCCTGGACCAGCTCGATGGCAGCGCGCGGGCCCAGATAGCTTCCGCCGATGCCGACCACGACGAAAATGTCGGAGTTTTCGCGGATGCGTCTGGCGGCGGCGCGGATGCGGGTCATCTCGGCGGTCTCCTCAAAGACCGGGAGATTCATCCAGCCCAAAAAGTCGCTGCCCTCGCCCTTGCCCTGCGTCAGTGTCTGCCAGGCGTTGAGCGTGTCTTTTTCCAGACCCAGCAGGTCGTTCAGGGAATATTCCCCCCAAAGATTGGAAATATCTACATTCAGCATCGCATACACCTCTCTGATGGTATTGTGAGATTCTTCTGTTCCTATCATAAACCATTTCCGTCCGGAAAACAATGGGTAATTTCCGGGAAAGCAAAGATTTTTTTGGAAGCGGGATCCGCAATTATCTTGACTTCCGGCCTCGTTTTTTGTATAGTAAAGAAGGAATCTGTCTCTTATAGAGTCTAATCTTTTATAAGTTGGTTACTTCATACTAATATTTGATTAAAATGTTCAAAACATTTTAATCCGGCATCCACGATTTGTGGATGCCGCCCTGGGCGTCGCCCAGGGAAATATGGCGTACAATATCTATTTTTGCAAATCCGTATGGATTTGCGAGCCGCGGCTTTGCCGCGGTTGATGAAACGGTTATGAACCGTTTCATCAAAAAATAGTATTATAACCGAAATGCGCCTCCGGCGCAGACTTGTGAAACGGTAGAAGAGTAGTAAAAGTAATTGTTTACTATATAGACTCTGTAACCCAGAAATCCGCGGGGCTCCGAATCCCGGACCGGAACGCGGATGTTCAGCTTCCGACTGTTCACAGGCCTGCCGGCCTGTGATTCTTTTATCCGAATGATTGCGGGGTGAAACCAGTTGTGCGTTTGTAATTGTAATCTTGATCAAAAGCGGGCTCCGATCTATGAAGCGCTGCAGACCTTCCGCCAGATGCGCGTGGTTCCCTTCGACGTGCCCGGCCACAAGCACGGCCGCGGCAACCCGGAGATGACCGCCTTCCTTGGGGAAAAATGCGTCTCCATCGACGTCAATTCCATGAAACCGCTGGACAACCTCTGCCACCCGGTCTCCGTCATCCGGGACGCCGAGGAGCTGGCGGCTGACGCCTTCGGCGCGGCCCACGCCTTCCTGATGGTGGGCGGCACCACCTCGTCGGTGCAGACCATGGTCCTGTCCACCTGCAAGCGCGGGGACAAGATCATCCTCCCGCGGAACGTCCACCGCTCGGTGATCAACGCCCTGGTCCTCTGCGGCGCGGTGCCGGTCTACGTCAACCCGGAGGTGGACGACCGGCTGGGCATCTCCCTCGGCATGCGCCGGGAGCAGGTGGAGAAGGCGATCCGCGAGCACCCGGACGCAGTCGCTGTCCTGGTCAACAACCCGACCTACTACGGCGTCTGCTCCGACCTCAGGGCAATCACCAAGATGGCCCACGACGCCGGCATGTACTGCCTGGCGGACGAGGCCCACGGCACCCACTTCTACTTCGGCGCGGGCATGCCCATCTCCGCGATGGAGGCCGGCGCGGATATGGCCGCCGTCTCGATGCATAAGTCCGGCGGCAGCCTGACCCAGTCCAGCTTCCTGCTGATCGGCCCGAACATGAACCAGGGCCACGTCCGCCAGATCATCAACCTGACGCAGACCACCTCCGGCTCCTATCTGCTGATGTCCTCGCTGGATATCAGCCGCCGGATGCTTGCCCTCCGCGGCAGGGAGATTTTTGCCAAGGTCGTCACAATGGCGGACTACGCCAGAGAGGAGATCAACGCCATCGGCGGCTACTACGCCTTCGGCAAGGAGCTGGTCAACGGCGACTCCGTCTTCGACTTCGACCCCACCAAGCTGTCCATCCACACCCGGGACATCGGCCTGGCCGGCATCGAGGTCTACGATATTCTGCGGGACGAGTACGACATTCAGATCGAATTCGGCGACATCGGAAACATCCTGGCCTACCTCTCCATCGGCGACCGGCCCCAGGAGCTGGAGCGTCTGGTCTCCGCCCTGGCGGAGATCCGCCGCCGCTACCAGCGGGACGGCTCCGGCC
>CAMOLY010000037.1 GCA_946619065.1 uncultured Clostridia bacterium
GGTGGGGTTTATGGCCGCTGTGGTCAGCGGCCACTACGGGTCAGCGGCCACTACGGATCTACTGAATAAGTATCCTTCACGTTCCATCACCCGCCCGCAGGCGATGGTTTTTGCCGAAATCGGCAAAAACCACAGGGCTCGCTGCAAAATGTTTCATTTTGCAGCGAGCCCTGGTATGGGTCATCATTTACGGGCGTCCGGGACGCCGCGAAAGCGGCATCCCGGGATATGGATTTTGGAATCAGGCTTCGTTCTTCGAAGCGAGAGAAGCCAGGACGCCGGCGGCGACCGTGAAGATCATGTGGAGCCAGCCGAGGAAGGTGAAGTGAACATAGCTGGACAATGCGCCGCTCTTGCCCTTGAGAACAAAGAACACGATGAGGAAGAGAATGAACTCAACCACGGCAGAAATCATAGCCGCCTTGTACTTGCCGAGCAGGGCGCAGACAAGACCGCAGACGGCAACCAGGATCAGAAGGATGGCGCCGATGACGGCGAAGGCTTCTTCCATCTTGAACAGACCGGGGAGATCCAGGGAGATGCCCTTGTAGCTGAGGGTGTAGAGCTTCAGAAGGGTGAAAATGCCGACCAGGAGGAACAGGGCGGCAGAAATGAAACCGAAGAGTTTATTTTTTGTCATTTCATTCTTTCCTTTCATATAAAAGTAGCTGCCGTAAATTAAACCCATCAGTATTTTAGCAGATCCCAGGGTGATTGTCAATTGGACGATGCGGAAACGATCGGGTCCCGTCAGCTGTTCCGGCCCGGGAAGTCGTGAGCCGCTGCGCCGGGTCGAAAGGCCGCCGCAGAATGAATCCGCCCGGCAGGAGCCGGGCGGATTCATACGGGTCATCATTTACGGGCGTCCGGGATGCCGCTAAGCGGCATCCCGGGATATGGATTTTGGAATCAGGCGACTTCTTTCTTGCCGGCAAGGAAAGCCAGCGCGCCGGCAGCGACCGTGAAGATCATGTGGAGCCAGCCGAGGAAGGAAATGTGGACGGACAGCGCGGAGGAGGCGAGAGAAGCAAGGTCACCCAGCCCGCCGAGCTCCTTGGACATCAAGCTGTTGATCTTGCCCTTGACGACAAAGAACACGATGATGAAGAGCACCAGCTCGACCGCAGCGGCGATCATGGCGAACTTATACTTGCCGAGCAGGGCGCAGACAAGGCCGCAGACGGCAACCAGAGCCAGGAGAATCACAGCGATGGTGGCCAGCGTCATCTTCATTTCCAGCAGGCTGCCGCCGATGGACTGGGACATGCCGAGGAAGCTGATCTTCGCAGTGAAAATCTTCAGGAAGGAGAAAATACCGACCAGGAGGAACAGCACAGCGGAGATGAGGCCGAAAAGCTTATTTTTTGCCATTTCATTCTTTCCTTTCAAATCAAATAAGATGCCGTAAATAACACCCGATTGTATTTTAACAGATTGCGGGGCGCTTGTCAATTGCGCTTTCTGAAATCTGCGGAATTCCGCCGCCCCTTTTGCGGCTCCGGCAGACGGAATCGGCGCGAGGCCGGAAACTCCTTGCGCTTTCCGGACTGCTATGATATAATTGTATTGTGTGAACTTTCGGCATTTCCGCGCGTCTAAACAATGCGTTCCGCTTTGCGCGGCAGGTCCGACCAATCCAAACCATAGGAGACATCACAATGAACCAGATTCAGAAAATCATTCAGGAGCTTCGCAAGGCTGTCCAGGGAAAGGACCAGGTGCTGATCTGGATCCTGATGACGATTCTGGCCCGGGGCAACATTCTGCTGGAGGACATCCCCGGCGTGGGAAAAACCAACATGGCCCTGGCCTTTTCCCGCTCTCTCGGCCTGGACTACGGGCGGGTGCAGTTCAACCCCGACGTTCTGCCCTCGGACATCACCGGCTATTCGGTCTACCAGAAGGAGACCGGCAAGATGGTCTATCAGAACGGCGCGATCCTCTGCAACCTCTTTCTGGCAGACGAGCTCAACCGCGCCACCTCCCGCACCCAGTCGGCGCTGCTGGAGGCAATGGAGGAGGGCCAGGTCACCGTGGACGGCGTGACCCATCCGCTGCCCCAGCCCTTCACCGTCATTGCCACCCAGAACCCCACCGGCGCCGCCGGCACCCAGCTTCTGCCCGACTCGCAGATGGACCGCTTCATGGTCCGGCTGTCCGTGGGCTATCCGAAGCCCAAGGATGAGTGCGATATGGTCCTGGCCCGCATCGGCGGGGACAATCCGCTGAATTCCGTCCGCCAGGTGGTCACCCGTCAGGAGTTCGTCGGGATGCAGGACACGGTGGCGAAGGTTTACGTCAAGGAGCCGATCATCAACTACATCGTCTCCCTCATCGCTGCCACCCGCCAGCACGCGCAGATCATCCGCGGCGCCAGCCCCCGCGCCACCCTGGCAGTCGTCTCCATGGCCAAGGCGACCGCCTATATGAACGGCAGGGACTACGTTCTGCCGGACGACGTGCAGACCGTCTTCGCCGGCACCGTCGCCCACCGGCTGCTGCTCAGCGGCGACGCCCAGAGCGCCGGGCTGACGGAGACCAAGCTCCTCACCGATCTGCTGAACCGGGTCCCCGCTCCGGTGGTATAAGCCCATGGCGCCGAATCGAATCCTCTATCTGCTGGCCCTGATCGCCTCCGTCTTTTTCTTCTTCGCCAGCAACATCTGGGCCTCCTGGGTCCTGCTGGTGCTGGTGGCGGCGCTTCCGTGGATCAGTCTGCTCCTCTCCCTGCCCGCGATGCTGAGCAGCCGGGTCCGCGCCAGCCTGCCGGAGATGGCGGAGACCGGCGAAAAGGCCATGCTGCACATCCGGGTGGACGCGCTGCGCGCCTTCCCGATGCCGGAGGTCCGGATCCGTCTGAATCTCCGCACCCGCGACACCGACCGGGATCTGCGCTTCCTCAGCCGCCTGTCCCGGAGCGACGGCGTGCTGCCGGCGCCGACGCAGGTCTGCGGGTTTTTGGCCCCGGAGCTGCGCAAGGGCAAAGTCTACGACTATCTGGGCCTGTTCCGCTTCCCGATGCGCTCGCCGAAGATGCCGGTGATGGCAATCCTGCCGACGGCGCTGCGGCCGGAGCCGATGCCGGATATGGAGCAGCTGCTGAATCTCCAGCTCAAGCCCAAGCCCGGCGGCGGCTACGCCGAGGTCCATGACAACCGGACCTATCAACCGGGAGATCCGGTCAAGGACATCCACTGGAAGCTCTCGCTCAAAACCGATGAGCTGATCGTCCGGGAGGCCCAGGAGCCGATCCGCCGGACGGTCGTTCTGGCGGTCCGCACCCCGAGGGGCCCCGAGCAGCGCAAAAAAACCCTGGGCAATCTCCGCTATCTCAGCCAGTGGCTTCTGGAGCGCGGCATCGAGCACAGCATTTTCTGGATGGACGGAGAACGGATGCGCAGCGCCCGGGTCCTGGACGACCGCAGCCTGATCTCCGCAATTGCCGGGACCTGTCTGGCGCCGGAGGGCTCCCTGCCGCTGCCGGATCAGATTCCCCAAAAATGCGACTGGCTCTGCCGGGTCGGAAAAGAGGGGGACGGCATATGAAAGAACGTCTGACCGGAAAAGGGCTGCTTCATCTTCTGCTGGAGCTTATGCTGGTGTGCGGCGGGGTCTTCGGCTCCCTCTTCTGCCTGTGCACCTCGTTTGAGGTTCCCTTCCCGCCCGTGCTCTGGGCGGCGGTGCCGGCCCTGGCGCTGGTGATCTGCTTCCTGCGCAGGGTGCGGAAGGGCGCTTTGATCTGCCTCGGGCTCGGACTTGTCTTTTTGACGGTCTGCTTCCTGCTGCGCAGGCCGCTGCTTCGCCAGGGCCGCGCGCTCTGGAATCTGCTGGCCAGCCGCTATGACAAGGGCTATGTCCTGCTGGGCGGGATGTACAACGCCGAGCTCGGCCTGGATCCCGCCGCGGCCGCCCGCTTCCTGATCCCGCTGGGCCTGCTCGAGACTTTCTTCGCGGCCCTCGCCGTGAGCCGCTGGAAGAGCACCGCGGCCTGCGCGATCTCCCTGCTGCCGGGCATTGCGCCCTGCTTTGTTCTGATCGACACCCCGCCGAAGCTCTGGGCCCTGTTTCTGGTGGCGGCCTCCCTGCTGGTGCAGCTCTTTTCCCAGAACGTCCGCCGCCGGGAGCCCCGGGAGACCGGGCTGGCCGTGCTCTGGGCCGGCCTCATCACCGCCGTGGCGCTGACCGCCCTGGTCCTGATCTTCCCGCCCAACCGCTACCGCACGCCGATGACCTGGGAAAAGCTGAATGAACAGCTGGAGAAGCTCACCGCCAAATGGGAAAACCGGAACAACGAGCGGGCCGGCCTGAGCGGAAGCCCCTCGGTGATCCGTTTGAAGGACCTTCGCAGTCTGCCGGACAGTTCGCTGGACGTGATGCGGATCGAAACCGACTACCGGGGCCGCCTCTATCTGCGCGGCACCGCCTACGAGGGCTTCGACGGCCGGAACTGGACCCGGCTCTCCGGCCGGGAGTGGGAGGATCCGGCGATCGTCTATCCGTCGCTGCGCTTCCCCAGGTTCAAGCCCGACATCGACATTGACTGGGTGGACAGCGCTTCCTCCGTTCTTGTCATCCCCGCCGACGGGAGCGATTCCGACGCCCCCAGCCGTCCTGACTCGACTTTCTCAAGCCTCACCTATTACGCGCAGGGCGGCGCCTATTCGCTGACCGTTCACCCGATCTCCAGGGCCGACAACTCCGTCGTTTACGTGCCCTATGATCCGATCTCTCTGCCGGACAGCGCCGTTCTGGTCTCCGACTCCCATCTGAGAAACCGGCGTCCCTCGTCCAACTACAGTCTGGATTTCACCGTGTACCCCGAAATGCTCTCGGAGGTCTCGCCGGAATACACCCAGTACGTGCTGGAGACCTGTCTCTCCCTGCCGGAGGATCAGAAGGCCGCCCTGCGGGACTGGCTGGCCGAAAACGGCGGCGGCGACCTGCTGAACAGGAGACCGGAGCCGGCGACCGCGGCGCAGCGGATCGTGGAGCTGGTCAGCCGGGACAAGGAATACAGCCGAAAGTCCTCCGCCGCGCCGTCGGGCAAGGATTTCGTTCTCTGGTTCCTGAACGAGGCCGAGTCCGGCTACTGCGTCCACTTCGCCACAGCGGCCACCGCCCTGCTCCGGGCCGTGAACGTCCCCGCCCGGTATGTGACCGGCTACGTGTGCAAGGTCAGCGGCGGTAAGACCACCGTCACCTCCCTCAACGCCCACGCCTGGGTGGAGTACTTTGTGGACGGCGCCTGGCGCAAGCTGGATCCGACGCCGGGCGAGGGCGAACGGGACGACCCGGCGCCCACCACGGAGCCGACGACGGAGGCGCCCCCCACCGAGACCATCATCCCCACGGATGAGACGCTGCCGGTCCCGACCCACACGCGGCCCGTCGCTCCGACCAGGGAAACCGTCGTCCGTCCGACCCCCACCGAGGCCGAATCCACCGGCGAGGCCCCGGTGACGCCCCTGCCCGGTCCCCCGGCCGAAACGCCCACCGGAAAGGCCGTCTCCGGCACGCTGTGGATTGTGCTGGGCGTGATCGGCCTGCTGTTCCTGATCTGGCTCCGGCGATATCTGGCCCGCCTGCTGCGGCAAAGGCGGCTGGAGCGCACCAACGGCAATCAGAAGGCCATCTGGATGTACCGGCGCATCACAAGGCTCAACCGGAGGATCCATGTGAAGAACTCCGAGGAGGTGGAGGCGATGGGCAAGAAGGCCGCCTTCAGCCAGCACGAGCTTGACAACGACGAGCTGAACGTGCTCTACCGCGGCATGCTGGTCGCCGAGGTCCGGATGGGCCGCACGAGGCCCTGGAAGCGGCTGTATTACAAATACATCCTCGCGATCATCTGATCCTTCGTCCCGGTCTACGCGCCGGCGAGCGCCAGCGTCAGGATGCCGAGATTCCGGTCGTAGATATCCGGAAACTGCGACAGCGGAAGCGGATTTCTGCCGCTGCCCACCTCAATCGTGTAGCCCGGCCGGTCATAGGTCAGAATGAACCAGTCCTTGTAGCCCGCGAAGCCGGAGGCAAAGGGGACGTCGGAGAGGGTGTAGCCCGAGACCGCCGCAAAGTCCTCGCCCAGCTGCTGCGCCCCGGCGGGCTCGAGATTGCCGAATTTCCAGTAGATCACGTTGCCCTGGGTGTGGTAGGAGAGGGTCAGCACAGGATCGACCCGGCGGGTCAGGTCCACCATTGCCGCGCTCTCCGGCTGGTCCAGCGGCGACGCGCCCACATAGTCCCGGGGGCCGGGACGGGTATAGCCCTGGGCGTACTTGTTCTCCCGGGCCTGCTCCCAGCCCGCCGGATAGTTCAGATTCAGATCCACCCCCCGCAGATTCGCCTTCCAGCCCTCCGGAAACGGAATTTCCGGGTACTGCTCGGACAGGCGCAGGGCATTCTCCCAGGCGGGGCTTCCCTCCCGGACGGCGCCGGTCACCAGATCGACGCCGTCCGGGTTTACCATCGGGACCAGGTGCAGGGTCGTCCGCTGGTAGAGACGCTGGGCGTCCTGGCCGAAGATCCGCCCGTTCTCCGAGATCGCCCGGGCGTAGGTCTCCAGAAAGCGGAGCAGCAGCGGGGTCGTGATCCACTCGTTGGCGTGGTGCGAGGCGTTGAAGAGAACCTTCCGCGTCCCCAGACCCACAGCGACCTGCGGAATCCTCCGCCCGTAATAGGTCTCGCCGAAATCGCGGATCGTCAGGAAGGGATAGCGGGCCCCCAGGCCCCGCAGGCAGAGCCGGAGCAGCTCCCAGGTAAAGGGCAGGTCGGTGGGTACCACCGGGAAGCCCAGCGGCACGGTCAGGACCTGGCCGACCAGCAGCCGCAGGGGATCCTGGTTCGGATTGGCGGTGATCAGGGCCCGGACCGTGGTCCCGAAGCGGGCCGCGATCCGGCTGTAGTTGTCCCCGGGCTCCACCCGGTAGTCCCGGTAGCCCAAAAGCCAGGGCAGCAGCGCGGCCCAGGTCAGCGCGTCCGCCTCCCCCGTGGGGACCAGACCCTCGCGCCGCTGAAACTCGGCGAGGGACGGGGCCCCGGCGCGGCGCAGCGCAAGCTCAAGCAGATTCATGACAGTACCTCCTGTGCAGGCTGGTACAGAATATGCACATGGCCCGCCGGAAATGCGGGTTTGTCGCGCAGCCTTCCCCTTGAGGGGAAGGTGGCCCGAAGGGCCGGATGAGGTGGTGTAACGATTAGGCAACGCATTCATTCAACAGTACCATCCTTGAAAGACCACCTCATCCGTCATCCGCCTTGCGGGGGACGGCGGATGCCACCTTCCCCTTGAGGGGAAGGCTGCCCGAAAGGCCGGATGAGGTAGTGTAACGATTAGGCAACGCATTCATTCAACAGTACCATCCTTGAAAGACCACCTCATCCGTCATCCGCCTTGCGGGGGACGGCGGATGCCACCTTCCCCTCAAGGGGAAGGCTTACGGGAGCGCAAAACTCCAATTTGCCTTTTTGACACACGCGGCCCGCCGGAAATGCGAAAGCATTTCCGGCGGGCCGGTTTTGTTCGAATCAGAGGCCGATGGGCACGTCCTGCCAGGGAAGCAGCTCGATGGGCTCGTGGGTCAGCATCTGGCGCTGCGCCTCGGTGAGATAGGACTTCTTCACAATCAGCTCATAGGTGTAGTCGCGGAAATAGCGCTCGGAGCAGACGAAGTAACCCTCGGCGCCCACGTCCTTGCCCCAGCTGTTTTCGATTTGCCAGCGGGTGGGCTTTCCGTTCTCGTCCAGATGGACGCCGATCAGCAGCATGGCGTGGGTGCCGATGGACTGGCGGTACTCCAGACGATTCTGCTTGGTGGGCATCTCCAGCCGGACGCCGCCCAGCAGGCCCTCGTAGTCAAAGCTGTCCGGATCCCAGACGCCGGTCTTGCGGTCGCCGAAGGCGCCGGCGTCACAGGCAAACCACATGGGGTCGCCGCCGCGCAGGGAGGCCAGGGCCAGCTGCTCGAATTCCTCGAAGGGCAGGTTCAGGCCGACCACGTTCTTCTCCGCCATGTTGCCCATGTAGTGGAAGGTGAAGGGCTCGTGCAGCTTCGCCTTGCCTGTGGGGGCGTTGGTGACCTCCACCCATTCGTCCAGATCGACGCCCACGTATTTGGCGTAGAATGCCTGGGGCGTCAGACCCCTGTCTTCATGGAAGCAGTCGTTCTGGTCGCGCCAGGTGAAGTCGAATTCGGTCACAGGCTCGCCGAAGGTGATGCACAGCAGCTTGTAGATCTCCCGCAGCATTTCCAGACGGCGCGGCTCCGGGTCCTGCCCGGCCCCGATCAAGTCGCGGAGCTCCGCCGCGTCCCGCCGCAGCAGGTCGTTGAGCAGCTTGCGGCCCTTCTCGGTGTGGGAGGACTGGTAGGATTCCGGCATGACCTGCTTCGGGACCAGACCGTACTTTTTGATCAGATCCACCGCCATGCACCAGTAGCCGCCGTCGCCGATGCCGCCCAGAATGTAGCCCAGCTCGCGGCTCTCCAGCGGCAGGTGAGCGGTCTCAATGACCATGTTCAGGAAGTTGTTGGACTTTTCCAGCTTGTCATAAAAGGCCAGATAATTTTCGGAGAACTCAAACTGCTTGAGATTCAGCTTCTCCGCCACCGGCTCCCGCAGCAGGTTCAGGGCCGCAAACATCCAGCAGCGGCCGCTCTTCTCCTGGGCGGTGATCCCGCGGGTTTTCAGCGAGATGGTGAACGGGGCCAGCAGTTTGGCGGCGTTCATCGGAAGAAAGGCCAGATCCGACAGCTCGGTGCGGGCACAGGCCGCGTTGGCGGTCTTCGCCGCCCGGTCGCCCTCGAAGGCCTCGCGGAAGGACAGGGTTTGTTCATAGGTCAATGCTTGCATGGCGGTACGCTCCTTTTGTTTTTTCGTTGGGCGCTTTCGTCCGGGCGCATATCATGCGCCCACAGAACGGGATTTGTTACGATCAAACGGGACCGGGAACGGTCAAAACCAACGGGGACGGTCTCGCACCGTGGGCGCATGATATGCGCCCCTACGGAGCAGCGGCCCCTACGGAGCAGCGGTCCCTGGTCCCTACTCCAGCTCAAAGGCGCCGGTGTAGAGCTTGTAG
>CAMOLY010000038.1 GCA_946619065.1 uncultured Clostridia bacterium
ATTGTCCATGGTGTTTGTTCATGTTCTCGTTGTTTAATTTTCAAGGTGCAACCGCACTGCGCAGAGCCGTTTGAATGGGCTCTTTCGCGAGCGCCTCATGATATTACCACGGAGGTATTGAAAAGTCAAGAACTTTTTTGCAAAAAAGGAAAGTTTTTTTGAGAAGAAACCGCTTCCTCCGAAAAACAGGTGGATCATGCGCCGCTTTTATGCGGTACACGATCCGCGTCTGCGAACGCCGCTTTCGAAATCAGCGCGAGATTTCCTCCGCCAGATCGCGGATCAGGCGCTCGGTTTTTTCCCAGCCGAGGCAGGGATCGGTGATCGACTGGCCGAAAACCGTTCCGCCGACCGGCTGACAGCCGTCGACCAGGTAGCTCTCAACCATAAAGCCCTTGACGAGCTTCCGCAGCGCCGGCGCCTGGCGGCAGGTCTGCAGCACCTCGCGGACAATGCGGGGCTGCTGCAGCGGGTCCTTGCCTGAATTGGCGTGGTTGGTGTCGATCATCACCGCAGGATTCTCCAGTCCGGATTCCTGATACAGGTCATGCAGGCGGCAGAGCTCCTCATAGTGGTAATTCGGGCGGTTTTCGCCGTGGCGGTTCTGATAGCCGCGCAAAATCGCGTGCGCCAGCGGGTTGCCCTGCGAGTGGACCGCCCATCCTCTGTAAATAAAGGTGTGTCTGCACTGGGCGGCATGGATCGCGTGGAACATGATCTGCAGGTCTCCGGTCGTCGGATTTTTCATGCCGACCGGGATCTCAAGTCCGCTGGCCGTCAGGCGGTGCTGCTGGTCCTCGACAGAGCGCGCACCGACCGAGACATAGGCAAGCAGATCGTCCAGATAGCGGTGGTTTTCCGGGTAAAGCAGCTCGTCCGCGCTGGTGAAGCCGGTCTCCCGCAGGGCGCGCAGATGGAGCTCCCGGACCGCGATGATGCCCTTGAAGGGATCGGGCCGGCCGGTGGAGTCCGGCTGATGGAGCAGGCCCATATAGCCGTCGCCGGTGGTGCGCGGTTTATTCGTATAGATGCGCGGGACAATAAAAATGCTGTCCTTCACCTCGTCCTGCACACGCCGCAGGCGATGCAGATACTCCATCACGGAATCGGGACGATCCGCCGAACAGGGGCCGACGATCAGCAGAAGCCGGCTGTCCTGCCCGGTGAAGATGCTCCGCAGCGTTTCTGCACGGCTTTCCACAATACGGGCAAGGTCCGGCGTGACCGGATACATTGCCTTGGTTTCCATCGGAATGGGGAGTTTTCGTTCAAAATCCAGATTCATGTTGTGTTTCCTCTCCCGCCGGCAGGGCTGGCGCTTCCTCCTCCCTGATCTCGACGCCGAGACCGCGGAGCAGGTCAAAGAACTCGGGATAGCTCTTGCGGACGGCCTCGGCGCCCCGGATCGTGCCGCCGTAGAGGGTGCAGAGGACGGCGAGCGCCATCACGATCCGATGATCGTTGTGGCTGCAGAGGTCTTCCGCGGGCCGGTGGAGGGCGGCGCTGCCGATCCAGATCTTATCGTCATCCACAAGGACGTCGGCGCCGAATTTCTGCAGTTCCGCGGCCATCGCCTCGCCGCGGGGCGATTCCTTATATTGAAGCCTTCCGCAGCCGGTCAGGACGGCTCCGTGCAGGACCGAGGCACAGGCCATCAGGAGCGGGGCCAGGTCCGGGTGATCGCTGACGTCAAGGGTGACCTTTTTGCGCCGCAGGGCGGTGAACCACTCCTGGCTGATCTTGTCCCCCTGCACAGTGCGGTCGGCAAGGGATTTGACAGTGATGCGGCTGCCCAGCAGATTCATTGCCAGCCAGACGGCTCCGTTGGTCCAGTCGCCCTCCAGGCTCGTGCGGTGCGGGCGGAAGCTCTGATTTGCAGGGATGTGGAAACGGTCGCTGCCAACCGAGATGGCGCGGATTCCGAAGTCCCGGATCACAGCCTGGGTGAGTTCAATATAGGGGCGGCTGGTGATCGGAGGAAGGATCCGGATCTCGCTTTGCCCGTTCAGCAGCGGCAGCGCAAGGAGCATGCCGGTGACAAACTGACTGCTGAGGTCGCCGGGGATCTCAAAGGAGTCCGGTTCGAGCTGCCCCTTCAGGCGGAGAGAGTCCTCTCCCTTTTCCCAGGTGAGGTCCTGCATACGGCAGATCCGCTCATAGTAATCCAGCGGGCGGCTGAAGAGAGAGGCCTCGCCGGTAAAGGTCGCCGGTCTGCCCAGCGCAAGGACGACCGGAATCAGAAAACGCAGAGTGCTGCCTGACGCACGGCAGGGCAGGCAAACCGGGCCGGAGGCGGCAAAAATCCCGGCCCCGTCGATGACTGCCGCATTTTGTCTGCGGCTGATTTGCTTCTCCACCCGGGCGCCGAGGGCCGTCAGACAGTCGAGGGTTGCCAGGATGTCGTCCGACCAGGCCATGTTTTCCACGGTGCAGGGCCGCCCGCTCAGGGCGGAACAGATCAGGATCCGATGGGCAAGGCTTTTCGAGGGCGGCGCCGTCACGGTGCCGGCGGCAAGGCCGGGCTCGATGGTCAGCTTCATGGGGTTCTCTCCTCCCGTATCACATAGGGAAAACGCTCGATTTCCGTCAGACCCAGCTTCCGAAGCAGCGCCTCGGTGTGGTCCTGATCGGCTTCGCTGTTGAACGCCGGGATCAGCGGAACCCGGACGCGGATCCGCTCCGGGCCGGCCAGACGAGCCAGCAAAGCCAGGTTGTCATAGGCCGGGCCGGGATCCTTCCCGGTGTAGGCCCGATAAATCTCGGGGTTCAGGGTCTTGACGTCCACAATAAAGGCGTCCAGGACTGCGGCCGCCCGTTCCACAGCATTCCGGGGAACGTGCAGACTGGTCTCGGCGGTCAGGCGCCAGGCGGGACACAGGGGACGCAGGATCTGATAGAAATCCACGTGCAGCAGGCTCTCTCCCCCGCCGAAGGTCAGACCTCCGCCGGTGGCCTGAAAATACAGGTCGTCACACCTTGTCTTTTCATACAATTCTTCAGCCGTCACCAAAGTTGGGACTTGCCGAAGCAGCGTTTTATTGATACAATAGACGCACGACAGCGGACAGCCGGCTCCGGCTGCCAGGGTGGTGACGCCTTGGCCGTCGATCTCCATCCGGTGCCTGGACAGAGCCAGCAGCGGATACCGGGGTTCAATCATCGCCGGTCTTCCGTCTCGGGCAGAAAGACCACGTCGCCCTCCAGCTCCGGCTCCAGTTCCGTCTCGGTTGTTTCCGGCGGAAGCGTATCGATCTCTCCGGCAACGGTCTCCACCGGCTCGCCCTCCAGGGGTTGGAAGGTTTCGGACGGTTCCGTATGCCGCTCCGTGCTGACGGTCCCGACCGCGCCGGAGGGCTTGCTTCCGTACGACCCGCTGCCCAGGCTGACACAGCCGGAAATGCCGAGAGACAGGCTCGCGGCCACAGCGGCCACCGCCACAGTCTTGCCGAGACTGCGGCGTTTTTCCAGCTCCCGCTCCAGATAGCGAAGCTCCGCCTCGCACTTGGGACAGGTTCCCCGGCACTCGCCCTGGTAGGTGCATTCCCGGGTCACATAGGGGATCTCGTTTTCATCGGCGATCCTTTGGCGGATCTCCTTGAGGATTTTGCACTTGTTCTTTCCCTTCATTGCAAGCCCTCCTTTCGGTTCTGCGGTTTAGACGAGCCGCAGCCAGATTTGTTTCTGCAGGTGATACTATGATAACAGAAAAGCTCTATGAAAACAATCCGTATTTGAAAGATTTTTCCGCCCGGGTCCTCTCCTGCGAGGCGGAAAAGGGCGGCTGGCTGGTCACGCTGGACCGGACGGCCTTTTATCCGGAGGGCGGCGGACAGCCCTGCGATTTCGGCACGCTGGGCGGGGCGAAGGTTCTGGACGTACAGGAGCAGGACGGTTCGATCATCCACACCGTGGACTCCCCGCTGACCGGCGAAGTGGCCGGTCAGATTGACTGGGACCGCCGCTTCGATCTGATGCAGCAGCACTCGGGCGAGCACATCGTCTCCGGCATCGTCCACCGGCTCTACGGCTGGGAGAACGTCGGCTTCCATATGGGAGGCGAAGTGATTACGATTGACTTCTCCGGCCCGCTTACACAGGCTGAACTGGAAATGGTTGAGCGCCTTGCAAACGAAGCAGTATGGGCAGACCGCGAGACCAGCGTGCGATACTACGGCAGCGAGGCGGACTGTCCGGAGGACTATCGGAGCAAGAAGGCCATCGCCGGACCGCTGCGGCTGGTGGAGTTCCCCGGCGCGGACGTCTGCGCCTGCTGCGGGACCCACGTGGCGCGCTCCGGCGAGATCGGGCTGATCAAGCTGCTCTCGGCCGTGAAGTTCCACCAGGGCGTCCGCGTGGAGCTGGTCTGCGGCAGACGGGCTTACGACTACGTCTGCGCCGCAGTGGCGCAGAACCGGGCCGTGTCCGGCCTTCTGTCCGCCAAGCCCTTTGAAACCGCCCGGGCGGTGGAGCGGATCGCGGGCGAGCTGGAGCAGGCGAAGTACGCCCGCGTCGGCTGGGAAAACCGCTGGCTCGCGGCCCGGGTCGAGGCTCTGCGCGAGGCTGGGGACGTGCTGCTCTTTGAGGATGGGCTCTCGCCGGACAGCCTGCGGAAGCTCTGCGCCGAAGGGCTGGAGATCTGCGGCGGCAAATGCGCGGTTTTCTCCGGCAGCGACACAGACGGCTATGCCTATGCCCTCGGACAGAAGGACGGCGACCTGCGAAGCTTTGTCAAGGATCTGAACGCGGCGCTGAACGGCAGGGGCGGCGGCAAGCCCGGCTTCGCACAGGGAAGAGTCGCCGCAAAGCGCGCGGAAATCCAAGATTATTTCGCAAAATGATTGCAAGAACCTCTGATCCTGTGATATAATAACAGTCCGGCCCCGAAGCCGGAAGAACCTGTGGAGAGGCGAAGGGCATGGAAGAAAAACTGAGCGTTCTGGAAAACAAATACGAGGAGCTCTGCGCAAAGAGCGAGCAGCCGGATTTTTACAGCGATCCGAAGCTCGCGGCAAAGCTGCTCCGTGAGAAGCGGGAGCTGGAACCCGTTGTGACGGCCTTTCAGAAGTGGAAGCAGGCCGGCGCAACGATGGAGGAGGCCCTCTCGCTGATGGGCGATGAGCCCGAGATGAAGGAGTTTTTGCAGGAGGAGTACCAGACCGCCAAGAAAGAGCGGGAGGAGCTCGGGGAGCAGCTCCGGATTCTGCTGCTGCCGAAGGACCCGAACGACGGAAAGAACGTCATTGTGGAGATCCGCGGCGGCGTCGGCGGCGAGGAGAGCGCCCTGTTCGCACACAGCCTGTTCCGGATGTATTCAATGTACGCGGCTGCCAAGGGCTGGTCGATCGAACTGATGAACTACAACGAAACCGAGCTGGGCGGCGTCAAGGAGGCCGACTTCGTCATCAACGGAGACGGCGCCTATTCCCGAATGAAGTTTGAGTCCGGCGTCCACCGCGTCCAGCGCGTGCCGGAGACAGAATCCGGCGGACGGATCCATACCTCCACCGCGACCGTGGCCGTTCTGCCGGAGATGGAAGAGGCAGAGGTCGACATCCGGCCGGAGGACATTGAGATGCAGGTCTACCGCTCCTCCGGCGCCGGCGGACAGCACATCAACAAGACCTCCTCGGCGGTGCGGCTGATTCACAAGCCCACCGGCATCGTGGTCAACTGCCAGGAGGAACGCAGCCAGTTCCAGAACCGGGAAAGGTGCATGCAGATGCTGGCCTCGAAGCTCTATCAGATGGAGCAGGAGCGGATCGACAGCGAGGTCTCCGGCACCCGCAAGAGTCAGATCGGCATGGGGATGCGGAATGAGAAGATCCGCACCTACAACTTCCCCCAGGACCGCGTGACCGACCATCGGATCGGTCTGAGCCAGCACAACATCCAGGGCTTTATGGACGGAGATCTGGATTCGATGATCGACGCGCTGACCAACGCAGCGCAGGTGGAGCGTCTCCGCGCCGGAAGCGCGGAGGAATGAAAGAATGAAACTATGAAACTATGAAACTATTTCGGTGTCCCTTCGGGACGAATTGAATTCATGATCCATATCAGAGATATGGATCATACCACAATTATTTCATATTTTCATAGTTTCATTAGAGGATACGATATGACAACGCAACTTCTGACAACATCCCAACAAGACCTGGAAAAAGCTGCCGAGCTGATCAAAGCGGGCGGGCTGGTCGGAATCCCCACCGAGACCGTCTACGGGCTGGGGGCCAACGGGCTGGATCCGGAGGCGGTAAAAAAGATCTTCGAGGCCAAGGGCCGCCCCTCGGACAACCCCCTGATCCTGCATCTGCACGGAGCCTTTCAGATCCCGGACTACTGCCGGGACATCCCGGACGCTGCCTGGCTCCTGGCCGGGCTCTACTGGCCCGGACCGCTGACAATGGTCCTTCCGGTTCGTGACAACGTGCCGAAGCGGACAACCGGCGGGCTGGATACCGTGGCCGTCCGCTGCCCGGACAACGACGCCACCCGGGAAATCATCCGGCTGGCCGGGGTCCCGATCGCGGCGCCGTCTGCCAACCTCTCCGGCAAGCCCTCCACAACCACGGCCGAGCACGTCCTGCACGACATGGACGGGAAAATCGACGCAATTGTGGACGGCGGCCCCTGCCGGGTGGGCGTGGAATCCACGATCGTGGATCTGACCGGGCCAGTGCCCCGGCTGCTCCGCCCCGGCGGAATCACCCCCGAGGAGCTGGAGGAGCTGCTGGGCCAGCTCGTCATCGACAGGGCCGTCACCGGGGAGATCGCCGCGGACGCGGTGGTCCGGGCACCCGGCATGAAATACAAGCACTACGCCCCGGCAGCCGAGGTCCTGATCGTGGACGGCAGCCGGGAGGCCGCCGCCAGGTATATCCGGGAACGCTTTACCGGAGGGGACGCGGTGCTCTGCTTTGAAGAAGAGCTGCCGCTCTATCAGGGTCTCTCCCCGGTTGCTTACGGCCGGGAGGCGGAGCCGATCACCCTCTCCGCCGGTCTCTTCGCCGCCCTGCGCAGTCTCGACAGAGGAGATGTCAAGCGGATTTTCGCCCGCTGCCCGGTCGGCGGCGGCATCAACGTAGCCGTCCGCAACCGTCTGCGCAAGAGCGCGGGCTTCCGGATCGTGAACGCGGAGTCTGGCGATGAGAATGAAAAATAAAAAATGAAACTATGAAAGAATTGAGATGTCCCTTCGGGACGATTGAAAATTTTATTCCATTTCGATGAGATATGGAATCTACCAAAATTGTTTCATTTTTTCATGTTTTAATTCTTTCATTTATTTGTGGGAGGAGCTATGTACATCATCGGCATCACCGGGCCCACCGGGGCCGGGAAGACTACGGCCCTGCGGGTGCTGGAGGAGCTGGGCGGGCAGGTCTTTGACTGCGACGCGATCTATCACGAACTGCTCCGGACCGACCGGGAGCTGCTGGGGCAGATCGAAGCTGCTTTCCCGGGGGCGGTGCAGGATGATGTCCTGGACCGGAAGGCTCTGGGCGCCAGGGTTTTCGCGGATCCGGAAGGACTGGAGAAGCTGACCGGCATCACCCAGCCCATTGTGGCAAAGCGGGTGATGGAAGAAATCGCAAAAGCCGATACCACCTCATCCGTCATCCGGCTTGCGGGAGACGCCGGATGCCACCTTCCCCGCAAGGGGAAGGCTTTGGCGGTCATCGACGCCATTGGGCTGTTCGAGAGCGGGCTGGGGAAGAAATGCGGCCTCACCGTGGCCGTTGTGGCGGACCCGGAGGTACGGGTTCGGCGGCTTATGGACCGGGACGGGATCTCCGAGGACTACGCACGGGCCAGGATCGCCGCACAGAAGCCGTCTCAGTGGTTTGCCCAGCAGGCAGATCTGGTGCTGGAAAACAACGGAACGGAAGCGGAATTCGCGGAAAAATGCCGCGCGGAATTCACGCGGCGGCTGCGGAAAGAAGGTCTGATGGATCCGTATACATACGTGACCCTCCGGGACAGGCCAGAGCTGGAGGAGCAGGCCGCGGACTGGTTCCACAGCAAATGGCGCGTACCCAAGGAGGCCTATCTGGCATGCATGGACGCCTATCTGGCCGGGAAAACCGAATACGGCTGGTACCTCTGTCTGGACGGAGAACGGATCATCGGCGGCATGGGTGTCATCGAAAATGACTTTCACGACCGGAAGGACCTCTCCCCCAACGTCTGCGCCGTGTACACCGAGGCGGACTGCCGCGGCAGAGGGATTGCCGGCAGGCTGCTGAATCTGACAGTGGAGGACCAGCGCGCCAAGGGGATCTCCCCCGTCTACCTGGTCACGGATCACACCGGATTCTACGAGCGCTACGGCTGGGAATTCTTCTGCATGGCGCAGGGGGACGGCGAGGAGCATCCGACCAGGCTCTATATTCACAGGTAAAACGTGAATCCCGTGGCGCTCCGAACTCGCAAGCGTCACGAAGGATGTGCGCCGCTGCCCATGAACGAGCATCAAACGTATCTGTTCAGTCATCCCCGCATCGCAGCAGCCGCTGCGACGCGAAGCCAGAGCAGCGGCCACTACGGATCTACTCTATATCCATAAGGAAAGCGTGAATCCCGTGGCGCACCAATGTGCGCCGCTGCCCATAGAACAAACATCAACGAAACAGAAAAGGAGACAGTTAAAATGAGCGAAAAAACCGACGAACTGAGAAAGAGCCTGCTGCGGGCGCCGAAAAACGGCTATGACCGCATCAGCGCCGAGGACCGGAGAGAGATGGAGCGGTACTGCAGGGACTACATGAAGTTCATGGACGCCGCCAAGACCGAGCGCGAGGCCGTGAGCTGCACCGTGGAGAAGGCTGAGGAGGCCGGCTTCGTCCCCTTCGAGCCAGGCATGGCGCTGAAGCCCGGCGACCGGATCTACCGGAACAACCGCGGCAAGAGCGCAATCTTCGCCGTCATCGGCCGGGAGCACATCGACAACGGCGCCCAGATCGTGGCGTCCCACATCGACTCTCCCCGCATGGACATCAAGCCCAATCCCCTGTATGAGGACGCCGGGATGGCCTATCTGAAGACCCACTACTACGGCGGCA
>CAMOLY010000039.1 GCA_946619065.1 uncultured Clostridia bacterium
AAATTGTGCGATTTTGCGGGCAAAAAATCCTGATAAACCGCTGAAAACGGAGGCGGCGCAGTGCGCCGCCTCCATGGATTTTAAATTTGTCGGAAAGGGCCGGCCGTTCCGTCTCAGCCCCAGGGCTCTTCTTCGGCTTCGGCTTCGTGTTGGAATTTCTCGTTGATCGATTCCACAAGGCGTTCCAGCTCTTCCCTGCTCATCTCCAGCAGGTTCTTCGCGTTTGCTCCGAGCAGACGAATCTCACGTGGCGCGGCGGAGAGCTCATAGACGGACTCCACATGCTGTCTGTAGGAATAATTCTCATCCTGAGCTACCATTTCAACGAGACTGGACAGGCTGGCGCCGCCGTCGTTGGGCGTCAGACGGATCGTCCTGGTCCGTCCCTCTTCCGTTTCGGCGTCCGAGCTGGTCAGGGTGCCGTCGGAATCGCGGTAGATGACGGTGTGCAGATCCGTATCGAATTCGTCCGAAACGGGACGGATGGTCAGCGTGCCCGCGGAAACCTCCAGCTCCAAGGTCGTACGGTCCCCTTCCGATCCGCCGTCGGTGTCGAATTCCACAACCTCAATACGCTGCCAGATGTTCTGCTCGCCGGTCAGGCGGATCTCGGTGCCGCCGTCCTCGCCGTCCGGCACAAAGAGGCCGATTAGATTGCCGTCCCGATTGACGCTGTACTGGAAGCGGTCCAGGTTTTCGGTCTGGCTCAGCGCATAGATCACCAGGCTGGGAAGGACCTTATCGAAGTCCACGTCTTCCAGATCCATGGGCTCATCAATGTCCTCCAGCACGTCGATCTCCTTCTCGGCCTTGTCCGCCATCTTGTCCAGCAGATCCTGGTTCCAGTCGATCCGGTAAGTCGTGCCAAAGCCGTCGAAGCGGGAGGCGGAGCCGGTGACCTTCTTGGGCTTGATGGAGGCGTAGAAGTCGGTCCAGTCCTTGCCGTAGACCTCGTTCAGCTGCTTCATCAGGTTTTCGGTGCTCAAATTCGGAACAGTGAAATCATCCGGCAGCGTAACATTTGTCAGCTCTGCCAGAGCGGATTTGTTCCAGTTCCTGCCGAAATTCTCGAAGGGGATGCAGTAGATCTGCCCGTCAAGCAGGCTGTCACAGGAAACCTGGGCCTGATCCTTGTCGAGATACAGACTGATCGGCATGGAGTCCATGGTTTCAAGTCCCCGGGTCAGCATGGACAGATCCAGGTCGAGCCGCAGCTTTCCTGCCTTCATGTCGTAGTCCAGGGACATTTCCATCTGGCCGTCGTAATTGTAGCCGGAGCTCTCTAACTTGGCGCTGTTCCGGTTCGACAGATGAATGGTGCTGGCGTTTTGGAAGGCCTTGACATTGTCGATGATCTCGGCGAGATTGGGCAGCTCGCCCTTGACGTAGTTGCGCAGCTCGTTCAGAGAGCCCTCCGCCGCGTCCATCATCGGTTCCAGGGGGTTCAGGCTCTTCTTGTCGGATTTGCCGCCGCGGAAGAACAGGAGCCACGCGCCGACGCCGAGGACGGCCACCAGCAGCAGGGCGCCCAGGGTGATCAGCAGGGGCTTCTTGGACTTCTTCTTTTCCGCCTGAATGCCGACAGGCGCGGCGGCGTAGGCCGGCTCGGCAGGCTGGGCGCCATAATTGTACACAGGCTGCTGGTACGAGGGCTCCTGGTACGGGGCCTGCTGCGCGTTCGCAGCGGGATTGCTTTCCTGCGCCGGCGCAATGGGAGAGCCGCATCCGACGCAGAATTTGGAATCGTCGGGGATCTGCTTTCCGCAGTTGGGACAGAACATAGGGTTTCCTCCTTTTTTCGATCCTTTGATCGATTGATTATGTTTTTATGGCTGCACGGGGCTCTGGCCGAGGCGGGAGAAATCCGCCTCCGGAAGCATCGGCGCATCGCGGAGCAGCCGCTGGGTCAGCGGGTAGAATTCGGTCCAGGTCCTGCATTTCTTCATGCGCTTCCAGGTGCCGTCGTCCGGGAACAGCAGGGAAAGCCAGAGCCAGAGCTCCTTGAACTTGGGAAGCACCGCCTGATTCGGATGCAGGTCCGCCAGGCAGCGCCCGGAGAGCGCTTCGTGGAAGGCAAGCAGCGTCTCCCGGCTCCGGCTGCCGCCCCTGCAGCGGACAACCAGCGCGGGATCCGCCAGCATACCGCGGCCGAGCATCACCGATTGCAGGCCGGGAAAAGCTTCTTCAATTCTATGGACGGACGCGGGGGTGAAAAGGTTCCCGTTGTAGCACAGGGGAAACGGAGCCGTCTCCGCCGCCCTGGCAAAGGCATGGAGATGTACGCTGCCCGTATAGAGCTCCCGCCGGGTGCGGGGGTGGATGCAGAGGGCACGGAGCGGATAGGCGCACAGCAGGGCGAGAATCGGCCCGAATTCAGATTCCGATTCCAGACCGATCCGCGTTTTGACGGAGATCGGCAGCGGGCTGCGCAGAAAGATCTCATCGAGAAACCGTCTGAGGGCGTCCGGGTCCCGGAGCAGGCCCGCGCCCTTTCCCTTGGAAACCACTGTGCCGGAGGGGCAGCCGAGGTTCAGATTCACCTCCGAATAGCCCAGCTCGGCCAGGACGGAAGCAAACCACACGAAATCATCCGCCGACTTGGTCAGCACCTGGGGCAGGAGTCTGGCCCGGTCAAGGGGGCCGGGATCCAGCTCCCGGACCTGCTGCGGGGTCAGCCGGTGGGCCTCCGTCGGGGTCAGAAAGGGAAGGCAATAGCGGTCGATGCCGGGATAGAAGGCAGCATGTACCTCCCGGTAGCGCTTTCCGGTGATCCCCTCCATCGGGGCAAAGCAACAGCGCATCGGCGGCCTCACTCGGTGGGCGTCTGGGGATCCACCGGATCCTCCTCCGGGATTGACTCTTGATGAACATATTGGAAGCTGACCGTCTGCAGGGCTTCGGTCTCGCCCCGGGCGGAATCGAAGAATTCAACCCTGATCGTTCCGGTCTTGGTACAGGCTGTGGGGAAGTTGAGCTCCTTCCAGCGCTTCATGCCGGAGGCGCTGCCGTCGCTGTTGAGGACGCCTCTGCCCTGCCGTCCGTCCGGGAGGGTATAGCGCACCAGCACCAGGACCGCGCCGTTCTCATCCGTCGGCTCCACCGCGTAGCGGATGGCAATTTCGGTGAGATCCGAAATTTCGGACTGCTCGGTCAGCCCCTGCTCTTCGCCTTCCTGCGAGGCAATCAGGCGGAAGTCAAAGCCCACGCCGTTGTAGCGGTCCCGCAGCTCCTCCGCGCCGTCGTAGCCGGCCTCGGCAAGCTCGTCGAGATAATCCATCGTCGTCTGGTCCGTGTCGCGGACGTGGAGCTGGGCATAGCGGAACATGCAGTCGGATTTATACTGCTGGCTGCTCTTGTAATCGCCCAGGGTCGTGAAGGTGTCGACCGCCAGGGTCAGCTCGCCCATGTTCATCTGCTCAATGCCGATGCGGTAGCTGCACTCCTTCATCCGCTCCGCGCTGTCGCCGTAGCCTTCTGCCATGGAGAACTGATAGATCGCGTCCTCATAGGCCAGAATGCGCGCCTCCGCGTCCTCCAGCGACGCGGCCTCGTTCGCCTTCCGGTTGCCGGAATTGTAATAGCAGAACGTGCGCAGCCGCGGCAGGCTTTCATAGTTCGGGTATTCCTCCTCCAGCCGCCGGACATAGGTCCAGGCGGCGTCCAGGTCTCCCTCGTTGAAGGCAACGACGCCCAGGCTGTAGACGCAGTCGGCGGTCAGTTCGTCCGCCCCGGGCAGATCTTTGACGGCCTTCAGCAGCTCCAGCGCCTGCGCATAATTGCCGTCCTTCATCACGTCGCGGATCTTCTGCAGCTGCGCCTGGGTGATCCGTTCCGGGCTGTCTCTGTAATCGCCCAGATCCTCGAAGATCCTCTGCGCTTCCTCATAATTGCCGGCGTTCAGCTCCTCCACCGCGTCCTTGTAGCGCAGGTAGGGGCGCAGATAGCGCCACGCGCACCACGCGCCGGCGCAAAGCAGCACGATGGCCAGGATGACCGCAATCACCCGCCCGGGGTGGCCGCGCCGGGGCTCTTCCTCCTCCGGCTCCGGCCGGGGCGAGGGACGAGTGATGACCACCGGGGCAATCGGGTACGGGTTCACCTGCGGGGCCTGCGGCGCGGGCAGGATCGGCACCACGACAGGAGCCGGCTGCGGAGCGGGGGCCGGCTGCTGCACGGGCTCCGGCGCAGGGGTCGGGGCAGGCTCCCGGTAATCCGGGTCCATGTTCTTTTCCAGCCAAAGCCGGTCCGCGCCGCAGTGGTCGCAGCGCAGAGACGCCCCGCTGTTCGGCTGGCCGCAGGTGCAGGTCCAGACGCCCTTCTGGGTGTGGAAGCGGTAGCTGTTGCGAACGCCGCCCTGCTGGGCCCGCTCCTTGAGCATGCCGTAATCCGGATCGTCCGTCCGGACCGGAACCGGCTCGGCAAAGGCCAGATAGTTCCGCGTGGAGCTCTCGTCCCAGGCAGTGCCGTCGGAGAACACGACACGCTGGGCAAAGGCCTCGACAAAGCTTGTTTGCGGGGGCGTGATCTCCACGAGACTCCGCTCGCCGAAGGCCCGGCCGGGCAGCGCGAGCACGGCGGGCATCGGAACCAATTCCAGCACCGTCGCCTTCCGGGTCGTCGCCTCGAAGCATTTGATCCGCAGAAAAACTCTGCTGATTTTTTTATCCGAACGGTTCACCATCCGCAGCTGGAGCAGCCGTTTCCCGCTCTCCAGATCCAGACTCAGCCGATACCGGCTGACCCACACCGGGCTGTCCGGATCAAAGAGGTTCTGTGTGCCGGAGGAAACGGTTTGAAATCTTTGGTAACTCGCCATAGCAGCCTCATCTATCCTGTCAGTGTTCTGGTCATACTTATGTTATTTTATATCATACCTCTTTTTTGCCTCCAAAGCAAGTGGTTTCAGTGAAAAAACATCCGTTTCCGGATTTTGCGAATGATTCGCATTTTTTGCTTGACAAATGAACCGCCTGTTGTTATATTAATTTGCAAATGATTCGCAAATGGAGGCCCGGTTATGCCTGTTTATCAAACCCAGACCCGAAAGCTGCTGCTTGACTATCTGCAGTCCCACGCGGACGAGTCCCTCTCCGCGGGGAAGATTTCGGAGGATCTGCCGCAGATCAGCGTCAGCGCGGTCTACCGCAATCTGGCGGCTCTGGAGCGGGACGGGGCGGTCTGCGCCGTCAGCCGGACCGGCAGCCGGGAGCGCCTGTACCGCTTCGCCGCTGCGGAGCAGTGCAAATCGCATCTGCATCTGAGCTGCACCAAGTGCGGCAGGACCTTCCATATGAACACGGAGCAGACCGAGGACCTGGTACAGACGGTGGCCGCGCAGGACCGCTTCATGGTGGACCGCAGCGAAACGGTGCTCTACGGAATCTGCGAGGCCTGCCAGAAGAAGCACGTATGAGATAGACAATTGCGCTCCGGGGCCGGGACTTCCGTCTCACCGGGGCGATACGGAGGAATCTGTTCATGAAACTTTGGAAGAGAATCCTGATTGTGGCGCTGGTCCTCTGTCTCTTCGCCGGCCCGCTGAGCGGCTGCCGGCGCAAAGCAGGATCGGATGACGGCAAGCTGAAGGTCGTGGTTACGATCTTCCCGATCTATGATTGGGTTCGGAATCTGCTCGGCGACCGGGCGGACGACGTGGAGCTGACGCTGCTGGAGCAGTCCGGCGCGGATCTGCACAATTTCCAGCCCACCGTCCGGGACATCTACACGATCACAAGCTGCGATCTCTTTATCTGCGTCGGCGGCGAATCCGACCGGTGGGTCGACGACGCCCTTGCCCAGGCAGACCGCAAGGATCTGCGGGCGGTGAAGCTGCTGGGCGAGCTCGGCAGTGCCGCACGGGAGGAGGAGGACCCGGAGGGGTCGGAGGAAGCCCACGGACACGGGGACACGGAGTATGACGAGCACATCTGGCTCTCGGTCCGGAACGCTGCCCTGCTCTGTCCGATCCTGGCGGACGCACTGGCAGAAGCGGACCCGGCGCACGCCGACGTCTACCGCGGCTGCTGCGGCGAATATGTGAGCCGGCTGAACGAGCTGGACGGGGCCTACGCGGAAGCGGTTGAAGCTGCCCCCGGAAAAAATCTGCTGTTCGCCGACCGCTACCCCTTCCTGTATCTGATCAAGGACTACGGTCTGACCGCCTATGCGGCCTTCTCCGGCTGCTCGGCAGAATCCGAGGCCTCCTTTGAGATGATCAGCTCTCTGGTCCGCAGGGTCGACGAGCTGAATCTGCGCCACATTCTGGTGCTGGAAGGCTCCGACCGCCGCCTGGCTTCGACCATTGTCTCCGAGTCCCGCGCCAAGGACGCGGAGATTCTGGAAATCGACTCCATGCAGTCCGTCACGATGGCCCAGATCCGGGCGGGAGCGAGCTATCTGGACATCATGCAGCGCAATCTGGAGGTCCTCAGAAAGGCGCTGAGCGACTGACCGCCGATACCGGAGCTGCGGGAAACGCGGCACAGAAAAATAAGGAGTTGCATCCATGGCACTGTTAACCTGTGAGGACCTCTCCCTCGGCTATGAGGGGAAGGCAATTTTGGAACACGTCACCTTCTCGGTGAACAACGGCGATTATCTCTGCATCGTCGGCGAGAACGGCTCCGGCAAGTCCACGCTGATGAAGACCATCCTCGGTCTGCGGAAGCCTCTGCATGGGACGATCACCACCGGAGAAGGGCTCCGGCAGAATGAGATCGGCTATCTGCCGCAGCAGACCGTGGTGCAGCGGGATTTTCCGGCCAGCGTGCTGGAGATTGTCCGCTCCGGCTGCCAGGGGCGGCAGGGGCTGCGTCCCTTCTACACAAAGGCCGAAAAGAAGCTTGCCCGGGACAACATCCGCCGGATGGGGCTGGACGATCTGACCCGGCGCTGCTACCGCGATCTCTCCGGCGGCCAGCAGCAGCGGGTGCTGCTGGCCCGGGCCCTGTGCGCCACGGGAAAGCTCCTGCTCCTGGACGAGCCGGTCTCCGGTCTCGATCCGAAGGTGACCGCTGAGATGTATCAGCTGATTTCCGATCTCAACCGCAGGGAGCGCATTACCGTCATCATGATCTCCCACGATCTCGGGGCCGCTCTGAAATACGCCAGTCACATCCTGCACATCGGCGCCAGGGTTTGGTTCGGCACGCGGGAGGATTATCTGCAAAGCTCGGTGGGCACCGCGTTTTTGCAGCTGGGAGGTGTGGAGCAATGACACTTGAGGCCTATCTGGGACTGCCCTATGTGCAAAAGGCCCTGCTGGTGGGCGTGCTGATCTCCATGTGCACGGCCCTGCTGGGCGTAACGCTGGTGCTCCGGCGCTTCTCCTTCATCGGCGACGGTCTGAGCCACGTCGCCTTCGGCGCGATGACCGTTGCCGCCGTGGTCGGGCTGACCAACGATATGCTGCTTGTGATGCCGGTCACGATCGTCTGCGCGGTGCTCCTGCTCAGCGTGGGGCAGCACGCGAAGGTCAAGGGCGACGCCTCGGTGGCGATGATCTCGGTGGGGGCGCTGGCCGTGGGCTATCTGCTGATGAACCTCTTCCCGCCCTCCGGGCGGTCGAACATCACCGGCGACGTCTGCACCACCCTCTTCGGCGGGACCTCGATTCTGACCCTGCAGCCGCAGGAGGTCACGCTTTCGATCGTGCTGTCCATCGTCGTGGTGGTCTTTTTCCTCTTCTTCTATCACAAAATCTTTGCCGTCACCTTTGACGAGAGCTTCGCCACCGCCACCGGGACAAAGACGCGGCTCTATAATCTGCTGCTGGCAATCATCATCGCCGTTGTCATCGTCCTGGCCATGAAGCTGGTGGGCTCTCTGCTGATCTCCGCGCTGGTGGTCTTCCCCGCCCTGTCCGCGATGCGGCTGTTCAAGAGCTTCCGCTCGGTGACGATCTGCGCGGCCTGCCTGTCCGTCATCTGCACCGTGGCCGGTTTTCTCAGCGCCGCGATGTTCAGCACGCCGGTCGGTTCGACGATCGTTGTCGCGAATATTGCTGTATTCGCTCTTTTCACCCTGGGCGGCCTGATTTTCAGGCGTTCCTGAAAGTTCGAATTCGGAGGTGCTCTCTATGAAGCGTGTTTCTGTCCTGTTGATGCTTGTGTGCTGTCTGCTGCTGGGCGCCTGCAATGCCCGGATCGGGGGCAAAGCCGCCTCCGCCGGGAAGGACTCCGGCTCTTCTGAAGTCAGGCAGAGCAGCAAGCTGGCCGCGCCGCTGAACCAGATGGAGTACGTAGAGTATCAGAATATCTTCTTCCAAAAGCAGGCGGACTCCTTTGTGGGACAGCATGTCACGAAAACCGGCATCTTCGTTCCGCTGGAGGACAACTGGGCCGGCAAGACCCGGTACTACGTCTGGGGCTATTACGACCAGACCAAGTGCTGCGACTGGCAGTGGGAGTTCGTCCCCATCGACACGACCAGCCTGCCCCCCGCCGGCAGCCTGGTACAGATGACCGGCACGCTGGAATACAACGAGGCAGCTCTGGACAAGTACTGGTATCGGGACGCCTCGGTCAGCCTGGACACCGAGTTTGCCGGCGAGACCTGCGAGATCGACCTCTCGCTGATGGACGCCACGCTGGAGCGCGTCCAGCTGCTCAATCTGCTTCACGCCCCGGCGCAATACGAGGGCAAGACCGTCCGGCTCTACGGGCGGGTGAAGACGCCCGGCTCGATCCAGCACCCCTACTACGACAACGTCTGGTCCCTGGACTTCGTCACGGATCAGAATGTCCCCGCAATCGGCACCGTGGTCTTGGTCACCGGCACCTGGCGGAACGGGACTTTGACCGACGCCACAGTCGCGGAGACGAAGGATTACTGATTTGCTGGGATCACCGTGATACGGAACATGATATTCGATTCTTTTGAATGAATGCCGAAGGGCTCGTTGCAAAATGATTCATTTTGCAACGAGCCCTGTGGTTTTTGCCGAT
>CAMOLY010000040.1 GCA_946619065.1 uncultured Clostridia bacterium
GAAAGTTGAAAATGGAAAGCGAAAAATTGCGGTATCGTTCAAATTGCCATTTGATCCTGAACGCCAATAAAATGCTTTAAAAAGCATTTTATAGCGCCGGAGGCGCGTTGGCGTTCGCATGAGACGGGTTTTGTGCCCCAGGCACAAAATGGCAGCGTGCGAAGCACGGTGTGCTCCCATTAAAATCGAAAGGTTTTAATGGGAGCCTAGTGTTCCGTTAAGCCTAAAAATGGCATGATCTGCGGTGCAGAATTCCGCCATACTTCGTTGTCGTCCTTGCCGGGCGTCAGCCCGCCTGCGTCCTCCGCCTCGTCTGGCGAAACCCTGCTTGCAGCTCTTACAACTTTTAGACTTTCCGGAACACTAGTATGAAAACGAAAAAAGGCAAGGCTTGTATCCGGTGTCCTATTCCGTTATTCAAATGGCAACAGATCTATTCAGTCGTCCCCACACCGCAGCGGCCATGGCGCAAAGCGCTTTGCGGGGATATGGCCGCTGTGGTCAGCGGCCACTACGAATCTACTGAATCATTACAAGGCAATATTCTTACATGGCGATTTGAAAAAGCCACATTCATTTTCAACTTTCCATTATCAATTTTCAATTCGTTCCTTGCCTTTGGTTACCCGGCGCAAGTTCAGGTTATACAAAAGCCGCCGTTCAGGCCGAGGATCTGGCCGGTCACGAAGGGCATGTGGGCGAGCATCCAGAGGGCTTCCGCAGCCTCCGCCGCCGTGCCTGCGCGGCCCAGCGGAGTCTCCTCCGCCAGTTCGGCAAGGGTCTGCTCGGTCAGATCCCGGTTCATGTCCGTGTCGATCAGACCGGGCGAGAGCGCGTTGACGCGGATGCCGGAGGGTCCGAGCTCCTTCGCCAGCGCCTTTGTCAGGGCGTCCACCGCCCCCTTCGTTGCGGAATAGGCCGCCTCGCAGCTGGCGCCAACCTGGCCCCACATGGAGCTGACGTTGAGAATGCAGCCGGACTGGGCCGCCAGCATCCCCGGCAGCACCGCGCGGACCGTATGATAGATGCCCTTGACATTGACCGCGAAGAGCCTGTCCCATTCCTGCGGCGTGATCTCGCTGATCAGACCCACATGGGAAATGCCGGCGTTGTTGATCAGGATGTCCACCGGCGGCAGAACGGCGGCCACCGCCCGGACCGCATCGGCATCCGAGACGTCGCATTGGAATGCCTCCGCGCCGGTTTCCTCTGCCAGCGCTCGGGCGGCTTCGCTGTGTTTCTCATAGCAGAAGCTGACTCTGCAGCCCGCGGCGGCAAAGCGGCGGACCGCGGCGGCTCCGATCCCCCGGCTCCCGCCGGTAATCCATACATGTTCCATGTGCGCCTCCTGATTGGGCCGGTCTGCTTTTTCTCCTGAAGCAGACCGAAAAATGCAGCTGACCGCCTGCGCATGGGTGCGGGCGGTCGGCTTGGTCGATATCTGCAGAATCAGCAGTAGAAATCCTTGATCTTCTTCGCGCGGCTCGGATGGCGGAGCTTGCGGATGGCCTTGTTCTCAATCTGGCGGATGCGCTCGCGTGTCACGCCGAAAATCTGGCCCACCTCTTCGAGCGTATGGTTGCGGCCGTCGTACATGCCGAAGCGCATCTTCAGAACGTCCGCCTCCCGCTGGGTCAGCGTGTTGAGAATCTCGGCAAGCGCCTCGGCCAGCAGCGCGTTTGAGGTGGACTCCGCCGGGCCGGGGGTATTGTCATCCTCCACGAAGGAGCCGATGGTTGTATCCTCTTCATCGCCCACCGGGGTGTCCAGAGACAGCGTGTCCGCGGCGGTGCGGTTTGCCTCGATGATCTTCTCGATGGGAAGATTCAGCTCATCCGCGATTTCCTCAAGCGTCGGCTCCCGGCCCAGCTCCTGCACCAGTTTGCGGTTGCAGCGGGTGGCCTTGTTGATCACCTCTACCATGTGGACAGGAACGCGGATCGTGCGCGCCTGGTCGGCAATCGCACGGGTAATCGCCTGGCGGATCCACCAGGTGGCATAGGTGGAGAACTTGTTGCCCTTGGTATAGTCGAATTTGTCCACCGCGCGGATCAGACCGGTGTTGCCCTCTTGAATCAGGTCCAAAATGTGCAGACCACGGCCGGAATACTTTTTGGCAATGGATACCACGAGGCGGAGGTTCGCTTCGGTCAGCTTCTTCTTCGCATCAGCGTCACCCTCGGACACTTTCTTTGCAAGCTCCGTCTCTTCCTCTGCGGTGAGCAGCGGGACCTGCCCGATTTCCTTTAAGTACATGCGGACCGGATCGTCCAAATTGTATTCCGCAGCCAGCTCCACCGGGTCGAGGATCTCTTCCTCGCCGTTTTCACCGCCCAGGTCGACCGGTCCTTCGTCGTCCAGATCCAGCTCCGCGCCGGTGATCTGGATCCCCATGGACTCCATCAGCTCGTAGACCTGTTCGATCTGCTCCACTGTGCAGGGGATCTTGGAGAGCTCCGCATTGAGCTCGGAGGCAGAGATCATGCCGTCCTTTTTCCCCTTTGCGACCAGGGCGGTGATCGGGGCGGCAAGGGCTTCGATCGCGGTTTTTGAAGGTTTTTTCGCTGTTGACATAGTGCACTTCCTTTGCAAGACATGCAGAGCGCCGAGACGGCTTTCCGAAAATTCATCTCATTATAATACAATCTTTTCCCGAAGACAAGCCTTTTTTCGCACTCTTCCCTGAAAATTCATAAATATTTTTCTTGTAAAATGGCTGGCTTCGGGATACGATAGACAAGGAGGCGAGGGCATGGACGACATCGATTACATGAGACAGGCAATGGATCTGGCGGCGGAGGCCGCTTTGGAGGGAGAAGTGCCGGTGGGCTGCGTGATCACCCGGGGGGAAACCGTGGTCGGACGCGGAAGAAACCGGCGGGAAACCGGAAAAAACGCCCTCTGTCACGCGGAGCTTGCCGCCATCGACGAGGCCTGCAGGACGCTTGGCGGCTGGCGGCTTTGGGAGTGCACGCTCTATGTGACGCTGGAGCCCTGCCCGATGTGCGCCGGCGCGATTGTCAACGCGCGGATCCCGCGGGTCGTGTTCGGGGCGTCGGACCCCAAGAACGGCTGCTGCGGCTCCGTCATCAACCTCTTTGCGCTGCCGCTGAATCACAGGCCGGAGATGACCGGCGGTGTGCTGGCAGACGAGTGCGCCGCGCAGCTCAGCGCATTTTTTGAGGATCTGCGGCTGAAAAAACCGCGGAGAAGAAGCTGGACCAGGCCGGAACAGGAATGACAGATAAATTTGCCGGGAGCAGCCAATGCGCTGCCCCCGGCGGTTTTTTTGTTGTTTACTTGGCAAAAGGACCTGCTATTGCTCCTGCGGGGCGAAATACGGCTCCGTGATCGCCAGCAGCTGCTGGAAGCGGGTCAGGACATTTTCCACCGTCTTCGGATCGTAGCAGCCGATGCTGACGACGAAGCTCCGCGTGGGCATGTTGACGATGCCCATCGTGCAGCAGCACAGTCCCTGCTCGATATCGGTGATAAAGCCGTAGCTCTCGGCCTTCTGCAGGCCGGTTTCAAAGGCCTCTGTTTTGCGCGGCGTGCAGATGATCTCCTTCATCTGCTCGGAGGCCTCCTTGCTGACCAGCTTGCCGCTGCAGATCATGTCGAGGATCTCGGCGCCGAGGGAGGCCTTGTACCAGTTCGTCTGCGCGCCGGAGGTGTCGGTCAGCAGGTGGTTGTAGCTGATCTGCATGCCGTTGGCCTCGGCAAAGGACTTGACCGCCGTCATGCCCGCGGCCGCGTTCCCGCCGCCCATCAGCTCTGTCAGCCGGTCGGCCGCCTCGTAATCCGCGTCGACGATCATGGCCTGGACATCCGCCGAGATCTGATCCTCGGTCAGCTTGCCGTCCGCGACCTGCTGATAGGCCGCGCCCATGATGAACACCGGAAGCATCCGGTTGGCCTCCATCCAGGTGTCGGGCGAGAACTTCAGCGCCGGGTTGCCGTGATGGGAGGTGGTGACTCGCGTGCCGGTGACCGGGTCAAAGATCTGAACGTCCCAGTTGCTGGCGAGCGGATCCAGATTGTCGTCGAGCTCTTTCTTCAGATTCTCTTCGTCGATGGCGGTGATATCGGCCGGCACAGTGGGATCGGTGTCCTTCGTGGCAGAGCCGGTGTCGGAGGTGTCTTTCGCGGGGGACGTGTCCTTGCTGCCGGAGGAGAGCTGCTCCTGCGTGCTGACCGGATTCGCCGGCGTCTTTTTGGCGGGGCTCGTCTTCTGAACAATCAAAATCACCAGGCAGAGCAGGGCTTCCAGCACCAGCATGCCCATCGTTATGCCGAGGAAAATATCCGGTTTCTTCTTTTTCATTTGAACCACTCCAATTCTGCAGATTCTGAATGGGAAACATCGTTGCGCCGGACAGGCGGTTCTAAATCAGAAGCTTTCCCGCATAGGCTTGGGGTATGGGAAAGGGATTCTCTTTGGATTCTATCCTATCACAAAAATGGTTTTTCGTCAATGGTTTTCATCAAACAGGAGGAGAAATGAAACACGCTTTTTTGTCCGCTGCCGCAGCCATTGGCTTCGCCGTGCTGCTGGCGGCCGCAGGCAGCCGCGGCGCCGCACGCGGTTCAGACGCCGGGGCGGACGCCCCTTCCGCCGCGGAATCCGCTGCATCTTTGACTGCAGGCGCCCGGACGGAGCCGGAAGCAGAGGCCTTGGTCAAGGCGGATTATGACGGGAGGTTTTTTCTTCCGGTCCTGCGCGACGGGGAGATCGAAAGCATGGATCTTCAAACCTATCTCACCGGGGTCCTGCTGGCAGAGCTGCCGGAGCGCTTTTCCCAGCAGACCCGGATGGCCCAGGCCGTGGCCTGCAGGACCTATGTCCTGCGCAGCTATCTCCGGCGCAGGCACAGCCCGGCGGCGGTCTGCACGAATTCCGGCTGCTGCCAGGGCTGGGTGGATCCGCAGACCGTCTCCCCTGCCCGCCGGGAAGCGGCCCTGGCAGCGGTGCGCGCCACCGACGGGCTGGTCATCCGATATGGCGGGGAACTGATCGAGGCCACCTTTTTCTCCTGCTCCGGCGGGAAAACCGAGGCCGCGGCGGAGGTCTGGGGCAGCGACGCGGCCTATCTGCAGTCGGTGGAGAGTCCGGGCGAGGAGTCGGCGGCGCATTTCCGGGATGAGACCGAGATCCCGCTGACGGATTTCTGCCAGACGCTGCGTGCGGAAAACCCGGCGGTCTCGTTTCCGGCGGCAAAGGGCGCATGGGTCGGAGAGATCTCCCTGACGACCGGCGGCGGGGTCAGCCGGATCGAGCTGGGCGGACAGGTCTTTTCCGGGCGCACGGTGCGCCGCCTGTTCTCCCTGCGCTCCACCGCCTTCACGCTGACGCTGACGGACAGCTCCGCAATCTTCGCGACCAGGGGCTGCGGCCACAGAGTGGGCATGAGCCAGTACGGCGCGGAGGCGATGGCGCAGGAAGGAAAAAGCTTCGAAGAGATCCTGAAATGGTACTATCGGGGCGTGGACATCGAGCCTGCGGAGCTGTGAGGCGCCGGCTCAGTTGGCCGCAGCCGCGGGATGCTCGGAGAACAGGGCCCGGATCCGCTCCATCAGCGGCGCGTATTCCGGCCGCTTCGGCAGCTCCTCGGAGCTGAGGAAGGCGGCTGCCTCCGTCTGGGCGTTCTGCAGGGTGTTCAGATCGTTGACCAGGCTGCCGACCTTGAAGACGGGCAGGCCGGACTGGCGGGTGCCGAAGAAATCGCCCGGGCCGCGGATCGCAAGATCCTCGCGGGAGATAGCGAAGCCGTCGTTGTTTTTGCACAGGGCCTTGAGCCTGCGAAGGGTGTCGGGATTGCGGTTGGACGTGAACAGGACGCAGTAGGACTGGGCGCTGCCGCGTCCGACTCTGCCGCGCAGCTGGTGGAGCTGGCTCAGACCGAAACGGTCGGCATTCTCCACCACCATCAGGGTGGCGTTCGGGACATCTACACCCACCTCGATCACCGTCGTCGCGACCAGAATGTCATAGGATCCGTCCGCGAAGGCCCGCATGATCTCATCCTTCTGCGCGCTCTTCATCCTGCCGTGGACCAGGGCGACGCGCAGATCCGGAAAGACCGCCTGCTGCAGGGTCTCGGCCCAGACCTCCGCGGATTTCAGGCTCTCGGTCTCCCCCTCCTCAATGGCGGGGCAGACGATGAAGACCTGATGGCCCTCCTCGGCCTGACGGCGGATAAATTGGTTGATCCGGCCGCGCATGGGCTCTCCCACCAGGAAGGTCTGAACCGTCTGGCGGCCCGGCGGCAGCTCGTCGATCACCGACAGATCCAGGTCACCGTAGAGAATCATCGCGAGGGTGCGGGGGATGGGCGTGGCGGACATGACCAGAATATGGGGGTCCTTCCCCTTCTCCGCCAGCGCCGCGCGCTGGGCCACGCCGAAGCGGTGCTGCTCGTCGGCGATCACCAGGCCGAGGTCGGAGAAATCCGTCGCCTCGGAAATCAGCGCGTGGGTGCCGACGATCAGGTCGGTCTGATGGGAGGCAATTGCCTGCCGGGCGGTCTTTTTCTGGGCCGGCGTCATCGAGCCGGTCAGGAGGGTGGTGCGCACACCCAGGGCGGAGAGCATCGGTTCCAGCGACCGGGCGTGCTGCTCGGCCAGAATCTCCGTGGGCGCCATCAGGGCGGCCTGCAGGCCGTTCTTCACCGCGAACCAGGCGGCGCAGGCGGCGACCGCGGTTTTGCCGCAGCCGACGTCGCCCTGAACCATCCGGTTCATCACCCTGCCGCTCTCCAGATCGGCGCGGATCTCGGAGATCACCCGCTTCTGGGCGCCGGTGAGGGCGAACGGAAGGATCCGCTCGAATTCGGCGGGATCCAGACCGGTCAGCGGCGGGCGGGACGTCGCCGCGCGGCGGCTGCGGAGCATGGTCAGGCCCACCGAGAAGATGAAGAATTCTTCAAATACCAGACGGTCCCTGGCCCGCTGCAGCAGGTCGAAGGAGTCCGGCGCGTGAATCTGGCGGTAGGCGGTCGCCCCGTCGCAGAGGTCATATTTTGCCCGCAGGGGCTCCGGCAGCAGCTCCGGCAGCTCCCCCAGACAGGCGTCCAGCGCCTGCTGCACCGAGCGGGAGATCAGATTGTTGCTCATGCCGGCGGTCAGCGGATAGATCGGCATGATCCGGCGGGTCCGGACCCCGGGTGAGGAGACCGCTTCAAACACCGGATTCGTCATGCCGTAGCCCAGATAATCACCGGTCAGCGTGCCGTAGAAATAGTATTCTTCTCCGTACTGCAGATTGTCCGCCACGTATTTCTGATTGAAAAACGTCAGATTGAGGCGGGCGGTATCGTCCGCGACGCTCAGCTTGGTCAGGTCCAGACCCTTTCGGATGTGGTTGGTCCGGGGCGCGGAGGTCACAAAGGCGCGGAAGCAGGCTGGCTCGTCCACCTGAAGCTCCGAAATCGGCACAATGCGCGTGCGGTCCTCATAGGTACGGGGAAAGTAAGAAATCAGGTCGTAGAGCGTAAAAATGCCCATGGACGCGAAGACCTTTGCCCGGGCCTCCCCCACACCCTTGAGATAGCGGACTGAATCAAACAGGCGTGCCACGGCACTCCCCTCCGTCACTTAAGATGCTTCCATTATAGCAAAGTTTTTCAAAAGAACAAGGCGTAAATTGGAAAGGAGCTGGAGAAATGGCAATGTCCCGGATCTGGGCCGGTATGATCGCGCTGAGCCTGATCTTCGCGCTGATGGGCGGGCGGGGCGCCGAGCTCGGCAAGGCCGCCGCCGAGGGCACGGAGCAGGCCGTCCGGCTGGGGATCACGCTTTCCGGCAGTCTGTGTCTGTGGAGCGGCGCGGCTGCCCTGTTCCGGGCCGGCGGTCTGCAGGAAAAGCTCTCAAAGTCTCTGATGCCCCTGCTGGGGAAGCTCTATCCCACCGCCCGGAAGGACCCGGAAACCGCCCAGGCGCTCTGCGGGAACGTCACCGCGAATCTGCTGGGTCTGGGAAACGCCGCGACCCCCCTCGGCATCGAAGCCGTCCGGCGGATGAAGACCCTGTCCGGAAGCGCGGACGCCAGCGACGAGATGTGCCTGCTAATCGTGATGAACACGGCTTCGGTGCAGCTGATCCCCACCACCGTGGCGGCCCTGCGGGGGAGCCTCGGCTCCGCCGCGCCGTTTTCCATCCTGCCGGCTGTCTGGGTCACCTCCCTGCTCTCGGTGACCGCCGGGATTCTCGCGGCAAAGGGGCTGAGCCGGATATGGCGGTGACGGATTATCTGGTGCCGGGGCTGCTGCTGATGGCAGCCCTGGCAGCCATGCGGCGGAAGCAGGACGTATACGGGATCCTGTTGGCGGGCGGGGCGGAGGGACTGCGGCTTGTGGCCTCGATCCTGCCGGCCCTCGTCATGCTGCTGACCGCGGTGGGGATGCTGCGGCAGTCCGGCGCGATGGAGGCACTGACCAGGCTGCTGACTCCGGCTGCACGGGCGGTGGGGATTCCGGCCGAGACGCTGCCGCTGATCCTGATCCGGCCCTTCTCCGGCAGCGCTGCCCTGGCGGTGGGAGCGGAGCTGATGACCCGGTACGGCCCTGACAGCGGGATCGGGCGGGCCGCGGCAGTGATGCTGGGCAGCACGGAGACGACATTTTACACGATTTCGGTCTATTTTTCCGCCGCCGGCATCCGAAAGACCCGTTATGCCATCCCCGCTGCCCTGATTGCGGATCTGACAGGCTTCGTCTGCGCAGCCGCCACAGCCGGATGGATGTAGCGCATGTTTTTTGGCGCGAATGTGTTACGGGGGTTATGGCCTGACGGGGGGTTATGGCCGCTGTGGTCAGCGGCCACTACGGGTCAGCGGCCACTACGGGTCAGCGGCCACTACGGGTTAGCAGCAGCTACGGGTCAGCGGCAGCTGCGGGTCAGCGGCAGCTGCGGGTCAGCGGCAGCTGCGGGTCAGCGGCAGCTGCGGG
>CAMOLY010000041.1 GCA_946619065.1 uncultured Clostridia bacterium
GCGGCCAATAAGCTGGATCTCCTGCCGCCTGACAGCGACAATCTGGAGCGGCTCCGCGCCCATGTGGAGGCCGCAGGCCTGGAGCTCTACGAGATCTCCGCGGCCACGACCCAGGGCACAAAGCAGCTGGTCCGCACGATTGCGAACAAGCTCCGGGATCTGCCCCCGGTGACGGTCTACGAGGCCGACTACGTCAAGCCCCTACCGGAAGCCGGCGAAGCGGAGGACCTGCAGATCGAGCACTTCGGCGATACCTGGGTCATCTCCGGAAAATGGCTGGCCCGGCTCATCAACGACATCAACTTTGCGGACTTTGAATCCCGCAACTATTTCGACCGCCAGCTCCGCAAATCCGGTCTCTTCACCCGTCTGGAGGCCCTCGGGATCGAAGACGGAGACACCGTTTCCATCTACGACTTCGAGTTCGACTACGAGCGCTGACGCAGAAGGCGCATCCGAGGCATCGGCCTGCAGGCTTCATACACGGCCATTCTCCTTGGGAGAAGGCGTCACCCGGCGTCTCACGGAAGACGGATGAGCTGGCCTGATTGCGGGCGAAAAGCCGGGAAACCCATTGATTCGGAACCGCAGACAGGAGCATGAAACAATGATCGCATATTTTGATAATTCCGCCACCACAAAGCCCTGCCCGGAGGCTGTGGCCGCCGTGACCGAGGCTGTGACCGAGTGCTGGGGCAATCCCAGCGCGCTGCACCGGCAGGGCGAGGAGGCCCACCGGAGGGTCGAGACTGCCCGGCAGCAGGTGGCGAAGGCTGTCGGGGCCGAACCGGACCGGATCTTTTTCACCTCCGGCGGCACCGAGGCCGACAACTGGGCCGTTTTTTCCACGGCGAAGCGCCTCGGGAAACGGGGAAAGCATATTGTCACCACGAAGATCGAGCACCATGCCATCCTCCACCCGATGCAGGAGCTGGAGGCCAGAGGCTTTGAGGTGACCTGTCTGTCCCCGGAGCCCGACGGGACCGTGACCCTCGAGTCCCTCCGCGCTGCCCTGCGGCCGGATACGATCCTGGTATCCGTGATGATGGTGAACAATGAGACCGGCGCTGTGATGCCCATCGCACCCATGGCGAAGCTGATCCACAGGCTTGCCCCCAACGCGATCTTTCATACCGACGCGGTCCAGGGCTTTCTGAAGGTCCCCTTCCGGGCCTCGACCCTGGAGGCGGATCTGATCTCCGTCAGCTCCCACAAGATCCACGGCCCGAAGGGCGCCGGCGCCCTGTATATCCGCAAGGGGCTGAGCCTGCCGCCCTATCTCCACGGCGGCGGACAGGAGAGCGGCTACCGCTCCGGTACCGAGGCGGTCCCCAATATTCTGGGCTTCGGCGCGGCCTGCGCGGCGGCCCTGCCCACCCTGCGGGAGGATCTGGCGCGGGAAGCCGCCCTGCGGGACAAGATCCTGGCAGGACTTTCCGGCATCGACGGGGTCGTGATCAACGGAGCCCACGCAGCGCCCCATATTGTCAGCTTTGCGATCCCCGGCGTCCGCTCCCAGGGGATCATCAACTGCCTGCAGGACCGGGGTGTTTACGTCTCTGCCGGTTCCGCCTGCGCAAAGGGACACCGCAGCCACGTCCTGGAGGCCATGGGCCTTGCCCCGGCGGTCATCGACGGTTCCGTCCGCGCCTCTTTGTCCAGGTTCACCACCGAAGCAGAGGCGGACTGCCTGATTTCCGCCGTTGCGGATGCCGCGATACGCCTGCGATAATAAGAATCTGGGGCTGTTGCAAAATGCATAACCTTCAAAGATTATGCAGGCTCCCGGCAGGGGAAGTGTGAAGGGGGCGGTCTTGGAGCCCCCTTCACGTTCAATCACCCGCCCGCAGGCGATGGTTTTTGCCGGAATCGGCAAAAACCACAGGGCTCGTTGCAAAATGATTCATTTTGCAACGAGCCCAGATTCTTTTATTCCGTTATTCCGCGGAGACAGGCTGCTCCTTTCGGCACAGGTGCAGCAGATGGGAGGAAGACCCCAGCAGCTCCCGCTTTTCGCAGTGGAAAAGATGGTAGCTTGCATAGGCCTCGAATTCCTCGTCGGACATCTGAAAATCCGACCGGCTCTCGGCCAGCTCCAGAATCCCGTCCGCGGCGGCGACGGAAAGCTGCCGGACGTGCAGTTCCTGAAAGAGCGCCTCGAACTCCTCCACGTTAAAACCGGTGAAGAGCTGCTCCTGGAAATGCCGGACTGCGTAATCCCCGGTGAAATTCTCCGCCAGACCGTCCGAGAGATTCCCCCGCAGGTAGTTGTCATATAAAATCGCGTGGACCGACAAAAACGCGGTCAGAAGGTATCCCCCGGGCTTCGTGACCCGAACGGCCTCCCGAAGGGCCGCCAGCTGATCGGCACGATCGTAGAGGTGGTACATTGGGCCGAGGATCAGCGTCAGGTCGAAGCTGTTGTCGGCGAGACTGCGCAGATCCACCGCGTCCCCCTGCAGGGCAGTCAGATTGCCAAGTCCCTCGGAATTCCGGCGCAGCAGCTCCAGATTGCGCGCCGCCAGCTCGACTGCCGTGACCCGGTGTCCCTCCCGCGCGAGGGCAATGGAATATCGGCCGGTCCCCGCCCCGATTTCCAGGATCGTTCCGGTCTGCGGCAGGCAGCGGTGGATAAAGTGCATCGTGGTCCTGTATTCCAGCTGTCCGTGACGGCTCTTGAACAGGCGGAAATCCTCGTTGTATCCGGTGTAAAATTCGTTGATCATTTCTGCGCGCTCCATGCTGCGCACCTCCTGTTCTCCGGGTCGGCGGTCATTTGCCGACGCAGAAGCGTTCAAAAATCGCCTGGGTGATGTCTTCCCGGACGGTCCGCCCGGTGAGCTCGCCGATTGCTTCCATTGCGGCCTCCAGCTCTACCAGGACAGCGTCCGGCGTAATGCCGGCCTGCATCGCGGCCAGCGCTGCGCGGATCGCTTCCGCTGCCCGCCGCACCGCATCCGCCTGCCGGGTGTTGGTCAGAATCGACCCGTCGCAGGGCAGATCGCTGGCAAAGCTGTCCTCAATCCAGCGGCAGAGCGGAACCAGCCCGGTGCCCCGGCTTGCTGAGACCGCAAAAACGGTCTCGAAGGGGAGCGCAGCCCGGAAGACCCGCTGTTCGAGATCTGTTTTGTTGAGTACGGCGACGGATTTCGGCGCCAGCCGGGCAGCCTCCATCGCTTTCCGGTCCTCTTCGTCCAGCCCGACCGCCGCGTCGCAGACAAAAATCGCCAGATCTGCCTGCCGGGCCGCCGCCTTCGACCGCTCCACGCCAAGCGCCTCAATCCGGTCTCCGGTCTCGTGGATACCGGCGGTATCCGTGATCCGGGCCAGGACGCGGCCGAACTTTACGGTTTCCTCCACCGTGTCGCGGGTTGTGCCGGGGATCTCGGTGACAATGGCCCGGTCAAAGCCGACCAGAGCGTTGAGCAGGGAAGACTTGCCTGCGTTCGGCTTGCCGATCAGGGCAATCCGCACGCCCTGCTTCAGAATTCTGCCCCGCTCGCAGGTCGCGTAGAGATTCTCAAGCGTTTCCGCATCCGCCCGGAGGACTTCTTCATACTCGGAGAGCCGAAAATCCGGAATGTCTTCGTCCGGATAGTCCAGAACCGCCTGATAGTGGCTGCACAGTCCGGTCAGCCCGTCGTAAATCGGCCGGAGCTTCCGGTCAAGGCTGCCCCCGACCTGCGCAGCGGCGTTTGCCGCCATGTCTGCGGTCTGCGCGTCGATCAGATCCACCACGGCCTCCGCACAGGTGAGATCCATTTTCCCGTTGAGGAAGGCGCGTTTTGTGAATTCTCCCGGCCCGGCCTGCCGCGCGCCGAAGCGGAGGAGCGCTTCAAGCCCTGCGCTCAGAACGGCAGGGGAGCCGTGGCAGTGCAGCTCCACGGTGTCCTCTCCGGTGTAGCTGTGGGGGGCCCTGCAAAAAACGGCCATCGCCTGATCGATGAGACGGCCCTGCGCATCCAGCAGCTTCCCGCGCCAGAGCTTCCGCTCTGCCAGCTCGCCCAGCGGCTTTCCGGCCTCCGGCAAAAAGACCTTCCCCGCGACGCCGGCGCATCCGTCGCCGGACAGCCGCAGAATTCCGATGGCACAGGGCTGTTTCCCCGTTGCGATTGCCGCGATGATATCCGACATGAAGACGCCTCCTTTCGCATTTTTTCCATTATATCCCGGACAGGGCCGCAATACAAGCATTTTTGATTGCTTTTTTTCCGGCCGTCTGCTACAATGGGGGCGATAATACGCCTGAACGAAAAGGCAGTCTGGAAGGAGATCCAAACCATGAAAATTGTGATTCTCGACGGCGAGCGCGCCAATCCCGGCGATCTGAGCTGGGACGGCATCCGCGCGCTGTGCGATGAGCTGACGGTCTATCCCCGGACATCTCCGGAGGAGACGGTCGCGCGCATTGCGGACAACGACATTGTGATCGTCAATAAAACCCTGATCCCGCGCTCTGTCATCGAAGCCTGCCCCAGCATCAAGATGATCACGCTGTTTGCCACCGGCTACAACGTCATCGACGTCGAGGCGGCCCGGGAGCACGGGATCCCGGTCTGCAACATTCCCGGTTATTCGACCGACGCGGTTGCGCAGATGGCAACCGCTCTGCTGCTGGAAATCTGCTCTCAAGTCGGCCGCCACAACGACGCGGTGCACAACGGCGCCTGGTGCGCCTCCGAGGACTTCAGCTTCACGGTCTCCCGGCTCACGGAGCTGCACGGGAAGACGGCCGGCCTGATCGGCTGCGGCGCGATCGGCCAGGCCTTCGGAAAGATCCTGAAGGCCATGGGCCTGAACGTGCTCTACTATGCCCGCCACCCCAAGTATGAGCTGGAGGATGCGCAGACCCGCTTCGTCAGTCTCGATGAGCTCTATGAAAAGTCCGACATCGTCAGCCTGCACATCCCGCTGACGTCCTCGACCAGAGAGATGATCGACCGGAATGCGATTGCGAAGATGAAGGACGGCGTGATTCTGATCAATACCGCCCGCGGCGCGATTTTGAACGAGCAGGATGTTGCCGAAGCCCTGAAATCAGGCAAGATCCATGCCCTCGGCGCCGATGTGGTCAGCGTGGAGCCGATCGAGCCGACGAACCCGCTGCTCTCTGCGCCGAACGCCTATTTTACCCCGCACATTGCCTGGGCGCCGCTGGAAACCCGCGACCGCCTGCTCAAGATCGTTGCCGACAACATCCGCTGCTTCCTCGAAGGCCACCCGCAGAACGTCGTCAACTGATACCGGGCGGAGATGCTTTCCGCCATTCTTTGCACAACACACAAGCGCGCTGCAGAATGTTTATGCAGCGCGCGCTTGTGTATTTGATGCAAAAAGACTAAAGCAAACCACCGCTTCAGCGTGGGTTATGAATTCGCAGCGGAATCACCTGCTATGCAGCGCTTCTTTCTCCGTCCCGGAGGATTCCGCTCCTGCGGACGGATTGTGCTTTGCGTTCTCTTTCGTCTCCATCTCCAGAATGGTCCGGAACTGCGTCTCGTACAATTCGCGGTAGACGCCGCCCTTCTGCAGCAGGCTTTCGTGGTCGCCCTGCTCGGCAATCACGCCGCCCTGGACGACCAGAATCCGGTCCGCCTTGAGGATCGTGGAGAGCCTGTGCGCAATCACGATAGAGGTCCTGCCCTCCATCAGATGCTCCAGAGCGTCCTGAATCGCATGCTCGGAAATCGAGTCGAGCGCCGAGGTGGCCTCGTCCAGGATCAGGATTTTCGGGTTTTTCAGGATCACCCGGGCAATCGACAACCGCTGCTTTTCCCCGCCGGAGAGCTTGAGCCCGCGGTTGCCGACCACGGTGTCATAGCCGTCGGGCTGGCTGCGGATGTATGCGTCGATGCTGGCGATTCTGCAGGCCTCCTCCAGCTCCTCCTGGGTTGCGTCTTCCTTCGCGTAGAGCAGATTGTCCCGAATGGTTCCGTTAAACAGGTAGGTCTCCTGTGTGACGACGCCGATGTTGGACCGCAGCCAGGCCAGATCCATATCCCGGACGTCCACGCCGCCCAGCGTCACTGCGCCGCCCACCACATCGTAGAGCCGGGGGATCAGATTGACCACGGTGGACTTTCCGGACCCGGATGGCCCGACAATGGCGTACATTTTTCCGGCGGGAACCGTGAAGTCGATGTCGGTCAGCAGCGGCTTCTCCGGGTCGTAGGAGAAGGCGACGTGGTCGTAGCGGAGATCCGCGTTGGTCAGATCCGGCCGCAGGGGGTTCTCCGGGCTGACGATCGGGTTTTTCAGATCAAAGTAGTCGAAGATCCGGGTAAAGAGCGCCAGCGAGCGGGTGAAGTCCACTTGGATGTTCAGAAGCGACTGCACGGGCCGGTAGAGGCGGTTGATCAGGGCCACCGTCGCTGTGATCGTGCCCACGGTCAGCGTGGGATCCGCTTTGGCAATGATGAAGTAGCCGCCGGCAAAATAGATCAGCAGCGGCCCCAGCTGGGTGAACATCCCCATGACCACGCCGAACCACTTGCCGCTTCTCTGCTCCTTCAGATTGAGCTTTGTGACCTCGCCGTTGACGCTGCGGAAGCGCTGGAACTCCCGCTCCTCACGTGTAAAGAGCTTGACCAGCAGGGAGCCGCTGACGGAGAGCGTTTCGTTGACCAGCTGGTTCATCTCGTCGTTTTTCTTCTGGCTCTCGGTCAGGAGCTTCCAGCGGGTCTTGCCCACGCTTCTGGTCGGCAGGATCAGCAGCGGGATCACCACCAGGCCGACGAGAGCAAGCTGCCAGCTCATCGTAAAGAGGGCGATCATCGTGGTGACGACGGTTGCGGTGTTGCTGACGATGCTCGACAGCGTGCCGGAGATCACAGAGCTGACGCCGGAAATGTCGGTGTTCATGCGGGTGATAATGTCGCCCTGGCGCTCGGTGGTGAAGAATGCGTGCGGCATGTGCTGCAGATGGTCGTACATCTGGTTTTTCATGTCGTAGATGATCCGCTGGGAAATCCATGCGTTGATATAGCTCTCCAGCACGCCGATCACCTGGGAGACGGTCAGCGTCCCGAAGGCCATCAGAAGCAGCTGGATCAGCAGCTTCATATTCTTCCCGACCAGCGCCTCGTCCACGATGCGGCCTGTGATGATCGACGGCAGCAGGCCGACCGTCGCCGACAGCAGGATCGCCGCAAAAACCAGCAGGAATTGGGGCCAATAGGGCTTCAGATAGGAAAGAATCCGCGCAATCAGCTTCCGGTTGACCTTCGGCATGCTTTGCTTTTCTTCCTCCGTTAAGAATCCGCGCGGGCCGGGACCTCTGCCGATGCCTGGCATATCAATCACGCCTTTCTGTCTGATCTGCCTGTATTGTATCAAAGGATCGGTGCGCTGTAAATAAAAATACGCTATTTTCTCAAAATAAACCGTTTTGTCGTTTTTGATTGCATTTTCTCTGAAACTATGATATGTTAAAAACGAAAAGGAAGTGCCTGCCGTGCTGCATTTGAAAAGCTCCCGGCTGCGGATTCTGTTTCCGCTGCTGACGGTCCTCTGGTTTGCGTTTATTCTTGCGCGGTCTCTGAAAAGCGGCGTACAGTCTCATTCGGAGAGCAGCCTTGTGCATTCCTTCCTGCAGGGGCTGGTTCCGGGGATCACGATGCACTTTGTCCGGAAGTTCGCGCATTTTCTGGAATACTTTTTGCTTGGCGGTCTGCTCCTGACGGACGATCGTCTGTACGGTCGCCGGAATTTCGTCTGGCCGGCGCTGCTCGGCCTTTTGGCCGCCTGTACGGACGAACTGGTCCAGCGCTTCGTCCCGCAGCGGAGCGGGGAGATCCTGGATGTTCTGCTGGACTTCAGCGGCGTCCTGACCGGCTGCTGGACGGCGTTGGGGCTCTGGACCCTGCTGGAAAAACGCAAAGGACGGAAAGAGAGGAATCGCCGTGGCTGAAGCTGTGAACGCGCCGGAAAGCTGTATTACGCACGAGGGGCACCGTCAGAGAATGCTCGACACCTATCTGAAAAACGGGATCGACGCGTTTTCCGATGTACAGGTGCTGGAATTCCTCCTTGGCTACGCCCTGGCGCGGGTGGATACCAACGGCCTTGCCCACGCCCTGCTGGATCACTTCGGCGCCCTGCATAAGGTTTTTGATGCCCCGGTTGAGCAGCTGATTCAGGTCAAGGGCGTCGGACTTCGGACCGCTGCCCTGATCCGCTTTACCGGCACGCTGTGGAACCGAACCGAGGTGTCCAGACTCAGCGGCGTGAAGTGTTTCCGCTCCATTCCGGAGATCGGGCGGTTTCTTGTGGCCAAGATTGGGATCTACCGGGAGGAGCGGGCATATTTGCTCTGCCTGGACAACAGCGCCAGAATGATCGACTTCCGGGAACTGACCAGAGGCGGCGTCAATTCGGTGAATCTCCCGTACCGAAAGCTGGTGGAAACAGCCCTCCTGCACAATGCGGCAATGGTCGTCCTGGCGCACAATCACGTCTGCGGCTCAGCGGTTCCGTCCGTGGAGGATGTCAGCTACACACGTCAGGCGCAGAAAGCGCTGAAAATGGTGGACGTGGTTCTGATCGATCATATGGTGATTTCCGAAAACTCCTATATTTCCATGAAAAGCAGCGGCATGCTCAACGAGGAAGCCGGCGCCTCCGGTTGGTGACGCCGCAGGCGATCATACCGCTTCCTGGTTCATACTGAACGCCAATAAAATGCTTTAAAAAGCATTTTATAGCGCCGGAGGCG
>CAMOLY010000042.1 GCA_946619065.1 uncultured Clostridia bacterium
CTGGCGTTCGACCGGATCCTGAGCATCGACCGGCGCGTGCGGGAACTCGGCAAACGGATCACCGCGGCGATGATCACAAACGGCTTTCTCCTGGATGATTACAAGGTCTCGAAGCTCAACGACCTGAACGTCGACTATCTCCAGATTACGCTGGACGGGAAAAAGGAGACGCATGACAGCCGGCGGTACCAGAAAAACGGCGCGCCCACCTATGACCGGATTCTGGAAAACGTTGACCGGGTGATGGCCTCGGACTTCAAGGGAACGGTCCACATCCGGGTGAACGTGGACGCGAGGAACGACGAGGAATACTACACCGTGTACAAAACGATGCGGGAGCGCTATCCGAAGGACTACGGGAACAGGATCAGCGTCTATCCCGGCTTCGTGAAGGGGGACGACCATCCGGACCACAGCTGCTTCTTCGAGCCGGTGCAGCAGGGCGAGTTCATCGCGAAGATGGTGAACAAATACGGCGTCAGCCCCCTGAGCCTTTATCCGTCCCGCGGAAGCGTCGGCTGCACCCTGACGAGGCGCAACGCCTATGTGATCGGCCCGGACGGGGAGATGTACAAGTGTTGGGACGACGTCGGCCTGGAGGAAAAGGTGGTCGGGCACATCGACCGCTTCAACGACTGGAACATGGCGCTGATCGCGGAGGGGATGACCGGCTGTTCCTACCTGGACGATCCGGAATGCAAAGAATGCTATTACTTCCCGATCTGCAACGGAGGCTGCCACCGCATCCGGCAGAAAAACCTGCATGCAGAGGTCAAGCACAGCTCCTGCACCTACTTCAAGGGCAATCTGGAGAACCTGCTGGAGCTGTATTATGAACAGAAACGCCTGATGGCCCGGAAGTCATGAGGGAATGCACCCCCTTTGCGGCCTTCAAGCGATGCATCGAGTACTTTGAGGCGGATCCGGACTTCCGCGCCGCTTTCCTCGCGGACGGGAGGAAGGCCGCCGCGGACCTGGGCTTCGGCGATCTTCCGGACGCGGACGCGGCTGTGGAGGCTGTCCGCCAGGTCTGTATCGAGGGGATCGGGACGCTCGACGAGCGAAGCCAGGCCGCCAATCCGTATCTCAAGGCGTATCTTGAGATGACGGACACAGTGAGCGAAACGGTGCGCCGCAACCATGCGGAAAGCTGCTTTCGAAACCGGGAACTTTATGTGTATGCAAACCGGGTAAGAAACCGCTGCCGGATGGAGAACAGGACGCTGCGCCGGCAGGAGAATGTGCACTACTATCCGCTGGCCTTCGAGCTGGGGTACGGCTGCCGGGTACAGTGCAGCTTCTGCGGACTTGCGGCGCCGCGGTTTGAAGAAAACTTCCGCTATACCGATGAGAACCGGAAGCTGTGGAGAGAACTGCTTGCGGGACTGCGCGAACGGCTCGGGCCGATCGCGGCGACCTCGGCGTGCTACTACGCCACGGAACCCTTCGACAACCCCGATTATGAGCTGTTTCTGCAGGATTTTGAAGAGATCATGGGCGGCCTTCCCCAGACGACCACGGCCGCGGCGGATGTCGACCCCAGAAGGGTCAAAGCCTTTCTGACCCGGGTCGGGGAGGAGAGACTCCGACGGGAAGCGGCGGTGCGCTTTTCGGTTCGATCGCTTCAACAGTTCCGAAGAATCATGGCGCTCTATTCCCCGGAGGAGCTTCACCATGTGGAGCTGATTCTCAACAACCCGGAGTCCCTGGGACGGTATTCCGATTCCGGCCGAACGCTGCACTCCGCCCGGGTTCCGGAGGAAAAACGCTGCCGCTACAGCATCAGCTGTGTCGCGGGACTAAAGGTGAATCTGGCGCGGCGGACAGTCTGCTTTATTGAGCCGATGCTCCCGGACGAGAACCATCCGACCGGAGTCCGGACCAGAGCGGAGGCCCGCTTCGACGGCGCCGACGGTTTTTTCCGGGAGGCCGACCGGATGTACGCGGAGTATGCCGCCGGTTTTCTCCGGCCGGAGCGAAGAATCACGCGGAACCCGAACATCCGGACCGAGACCGAGGAGAGCATGATCCGCTTCTGCGGAGACGGGATCTCCTACCGGGTCAGCCGGAGCTATCTCATGGAAACAGCTTTGAAGGCCCTTCCGGAGGGCACAAGTTTCGGGGCGCTGCGGGCAAAGCTCGGCCTTCTGCCGGGAACGGCGGAAGAACTCTATGAACATCTGAACGCCCTGTACATGCGGGGATATCTGATCGACGCGCAGGATAAGGAGGAACCATGAATCCCATTTATCGAGAAAACGTGCATTCCGAACTGGGCGGAGAACACGAGCTGGACAAGGCGATGAAGGTGATCCCCTCCGGAGGTTGGCTGCTGATCATCGGAGGCGTGCTTATCGCGGCGGCCATTCTGATCTGGGCCCTCTTCGGAAGCATCTCGAACATGACGGCGACCATGGGGTTCTATCACCCCGGCGCTTCCAACCAGGGAGAGGTTTTGTGCTTTATTCCGCTCGCCTCGGGCAAGGTCGTGGAACCGGGCATGCGGGCGACGGTGTATCCCGACGGCTATAACCAGCAGGAGTACGGCCACATGTCGGGTAAGGTTACCTATGTGGACGAGTATGTGACGTCGATCGACGAGATGAGCCATCTCCTCCAGGAGAACACCGTCGTGAACGCCCTGGCCTCGAGCGGCCCGGTGGTGCTGGTCGTGGTGGCTCTCGACGAGGACAGCGGCGCCGCGAACAAATACCTCTGGAGCAACGCGAAGGGCGGAAATCTTGACCTTCGCGACGGCAGTTTATGCTCCGTGACGATTGTGACCGAGAGCAAGAGACCCATCGAGGAGTTTTTCTGATCCGGACAGAGAAGGAAGCGCCATGAAGAAAGATTCGGGAAAACGAGTATACCGCACCGCGACGCCGGCGGTCTTCCAGCTGGAGGCCTGTGAATGCGGAAGCGCCTGCCTCAAGATGATCCTGGGGTACTATGGGTGCTTTGTGCCTTCGGAGGAGCTCCGGCTGGAGTGCGGCATTTCCCGGGACGGCTGCTCGGCGGCGGACATCGTGAAAGCCGCCGCACACTACGGCCTGCGGGGACGGGGCTTCCGAAAGGAACCGGAAGGCCTGAGGGAAGTCGCGACCCCCTGTATCCTGCACTGGCGGTTCAACCACTTCATCGTCCTGGAGAAAATCCGCGGCAACCAGGTCTATGTCAATGACCCGGCGGTGGGGCGTCACCGTATCTCGATGAAGGAACTGGACGAGAACTTCACCGGCATCGTGCTCTGCTTTGAAAAGACAGAGAATTTCCGGACGCGGCGCAACGAACGCGGGTCGCTCCCGTGGCTGTGGGAGAAGATCCGGCCGGTGAAGAAGGAGATCCTTTTCATCTTCCTGGCGGGCCTGCTGCTGATCATCCCGGGGATTCTGATTCCGGGCTTCACGCGGCTCTTCGTCGACAACGTCCTTTTAAATCCGGGCAAGTACTGGGCGGACCAGATCCTGCTGATCCTGCTGCTGGTCTATGTGTATCAGGCCGTGTTCACCTGGATCAAAGCGGCGGTGCTCACAAGACTCCGCCTGCAGATGTCCATGAAGTCGAATTACAAACTGCTTCAGAAGATGCTGAAGCTGCCCATTCCGTTCTTTGAACAGCGTTATCCCGGCGAACTCGCCATCCGTCTCGAGAACAACGACGACGTGAGCGAATTTGTGACGGGAAGCCTGTCCGACGCCATCCTGAACGTGGTGCAGGCTATGGCCTATCTCGTGGTCATGCTGGCCGCGAGCGTGCGGCTTACCATACTCGGCGTCACCGGCGTCCTGCTCAGCGTGGCAATCTCGGCGCTCATCATGAGGCCGATGCGGAATCTCAGCGTCAAGCTGAACCAGGATAAGGCACGGACCTATTCCATGGTGAGCGCGGGCATCTCCATCGCCTCGACGATCAAGGCGCAGGGGCTGGAGAACGACTATGCCGGGAGAACCATCGGGGCCTATGTGAACGCCACCGAGACCGAGCAGAAGATCGGCCTGGTCCAGCAGGTGATCTCGGTCGTGCCGGATACCATCACAAGCATCATTACGGTACTGATCCTGACCGTCGGCGGACGCATGATCATCAGCGGCACGCTGACATCCGGCACATTGATGGGGTTCTGCATGCTGCTCTCCTCCTTCAGCCGCCCGGTCAACCAGATGATTCTTATGACCAAAACCATCACCGCGATGCGCGCGAGCATGATGAAGGTCCGGGACATCGAGGACGCGCGCGAGGACCAGACCTTCCAGGTGCCCCCGGCCGAGCCGGAAAACTGCCCGGAACTGAGCGGCCAGATCGAGGTAAACAACCTCTGCTTCGGCTATCACACCGACGCCCCGGCGGTGGTGCAGAACTTCTCCCTGCGGGCATCCCCGGGGAGCCGGATTGCCATCGTCGGCGCGTCCGGCTGCGGAAAGAGCACCGTGGGAAAGCTGATCGCGGGACTTCTGCATCCCTGGAGCGGCAGCGTGACTCTGGACGGTATCCGCCTGGAGGAGATTCCCCACGAATACCTGACAGAGCGGATGACCGTGGTGGAGCAGAGCCCGGTGATTTTTGCCGGAACGGTTCAGGACAACATCACCCTCTGGCAGAAAGAGGTCCGGGATGAGGACCTGATGCGGGCGCTGAAGGACGCGGACGCGCAGGCGCTGGTCGAGTCGCTCCCCGGGGAACTGGAATACGGACTGAGCGAAGGGGGAAAGAACCTCTCCGGCGGCCAGCGCCAGAAACTCCACCTTGCGCGGGCATTGTATAAGAACCCGGCAATCCTGATCCTGGATGAAGCCACCAGCGCCATCGACGCGGAGTCGGAAAAGCGGATCATGGAAAACCTTCGGAGACGGAGCTGCACCTGCATCACGGTGGCGCACCGGCTCTCCACGATCCGTAACAGCGACCTGATCCTGGTCATGGACAAGGGAAGGATCGTCCAGGCCGGCACGCATGAGGCCCTGATGAACCGGGAGGGACTGTACCGGAAACTCCTGGCACAGGCCTGAAGAGACGTATGGAATCATTCCGGAGGAAAGGAGCGCGCGGTCGCACGCGCACGGAACAGCAGACATGATGCAACTGAGCGGCAGTGAAAAAAAGATCGTGGAAGCACCGGCCGATTCCTGCGCGGTAGAAGAAGGCAGCGTGCTTGTTTTCCTGCTTTACGGAGAGCCGACAAGGATGCTGTTCCTGGCACAGCTGAACGCCGGGGACGCGATCCCCTGTGCAGAGGGACAGCGCTTCCTGCTTGTCCCGGCGAATGAAGCGAAGCTTACGGAAGCACAGGGCTTGCCCGCGGAACAGAGACGGTTTGCGGCGAAGATCGGCCTGGAGCTTCCGGAGAACGACGCGGAGGTCTCTGCGGCGCTCGGCCGGAAACTTACCGAGCTTACGCAGCAGGAGAGCATCCGGGAACAGGAAGAAATCCGGAACCGGCTTCAGGAACGCGGCGAGCGGGAGAAAGAAAACCGGCGGCGCATGTTCCGCTCGCTCCGCGACGACGCCGAGGAGACCGGACGGAAACAGGGCGACGCGCTGTATGGCGCGCTGCAGGTCCTGTTCCGGCGGCAGCGCATCAGCCTGGTCTCGTATGAGACACTGCAGAAAGCCTGCCCGGAGGGCTACAACGTGTTTGACGCGGCGCGGCTCTCCGGAACCACCTGCCGGGAGGTGATACTCCCGAAGAAGCTTCGGAAAACAGAGATGGATCCGCTTTTGTGTTTCCTGCGGGAGAGCGGAGCGCCGCTCGTGATCTTCTCCGACACCCTCGGCCGGAAACGGGTTTTTGACCCGGCGACCCGTGAGACGGAGCGCTTTCCGGCGGGCCTGGAAGAGCGGCTCGACGACAAGGCCTATGAGATCCAGAAATGCTTTGCGGAGAAGAGCGTCAATTTCAGAAGCATGACGCGCTTCGCCCTGCGGGAGATGAGCGTGAAGAACCTTGCCGTGACGCTGATCGGCATGTTTCTTGTCACCGAGGCGGGCCTGCTGCTTGCGACGCTCAACGCGATGCTCTACGACCGCATCATCCCCCAGGGGGACATGACGGACCTGGTGGGCTTTTCCGGAATCATCATCGCCTGCATGATCGGGAGCCTCTGCTTCGGCATCTCCAAAAACATCGCAACCTTCCGCAATACCAGCAAAGTGTCCTATGCCCTGCAGTCGGCGATTCTGAACCGCCTGTTCCACATGCCGGAGAAGTTCTTCCGAAGCTATGAGAGCGCGCTGCTTTCGTATCGGGTCGAACGGCTTTCCGGCGTCTATATCAGCATGTACATGTGCCTGATCCAGATCCTGCTTCAGGGCGGATTTTCCCTGCTGTACTGCAGGAGAATGTACGCCTACTCGCCGGCGCTTGCGAGGGTGGGGCTTCTCTTTGTCCTGCTCAATGTGATCACATCCGCGGTGATCGGACAGGTATTCAACGAATACTCCACGGACAAAAGCCGGGCCCGCGGGCAGCTGCGCACCTTCCTGTATCAGACCGTCACCGGCATCAGCGGCGTGCGCCTGATGGGAGCGGAGGAGGACGTGCAGGGCGAATATGTCGACAAATATGTGGATTATATCAACGCCGACCGGAAGTATTCCCTCAGTCAGCGTCTCGCCCCCGTCGTCAGCATCCTGATCACCGGGGTTTCAACGGTGCTGATGTATTTCCTGATGGTGAATACGAAAATCAGCGTTTCAATCGGCAGCTTCATGGGCTTCACGGCGGCCTACGCGGCTTTTTCCGGCGCCATGGCCATGGTCGGAAACAACGCCATGCAGATCTACAGTTCGCTGCCCACCCTGAAGGAATCGGCGGATGTCCTGCGGATGCAGCCGGATCAGTACGGAAGCGGCAAAATCCTGCAGAAAGTCACGGGAAAGATCGACATCGACCGGGTCAGCTTCGCCTACCAGAAAGACGGAAAGCCCGTGCTCCGGAACATCGACCTGCACATCAGGCCCGGAGAATACGTGGCGATCACCGGCCGGTCCGGCTGCGGCAAGTCCACGCTTCTGCGGCTGCTGCTGGGCTTTGAACAGCCGAGCTCCGGCATGATCTACTACGACGACATCGGCATGGACCGCCTGAACATCCCGGAGCTGCGCCGGCGGATGGGCGTGGTGCTCCAGGACGGCGGGCTCATCAGCGGAAGCATCCTCGACAACATCAAGGCGGGAAACCGCGACCTGACGAATGAAGAACTGGACCGGATCCTGGATGAGGTCGGCCTGAAAGAGGATATCCATGCGCTGCAGATGGGAATCCTGACGCCGATCTCCGAAGAATGGAGCACGATTTCCGGCGGACAGAAGCAGCGCATCCTGATCGCGAGAGCGATCGCGGGGAATCCGGATATCCTGCTGATGGACGAGGCGACCAGCTCGCTGGACAACATCACGCAGAAGTATGTATGCGAAAGCCTCGAGAAACACCACATCACCAGGATCGTGATTGCGCACCGGCTCTCCACGGTCGTCAACTGCGACCGGATCATCGTGATGGACAACGGTCAGATCCGGGAGCAGGGGACCTATGAAGAACTCATGGCACGAAAAGGCGTTTTCTATCAGCTGGCCATCGATCAGACATAAAGCGATAAAAACATATACAGAAACAGAATGAATCAGAACAAGGAGGAAAAGAACATGGAATGGACCCAGCAGGAACTGGAAGAACTCTATCAGGCAACCGTGAAGAAAGCGACCGTTGACGCGGAGTTCCGGGAAAAACTGAAGCAGGATTCCAAGGCGGCCATGGAAGAACTGGCCGGGCGGGAACTGCCGGAGGGCTTCCGGCTGAAGTTTATCGAGAAGGATCCCTCTTATGCCAACACCTTTGTGCTGCCGGATTTCAAGGGGGACGAGCTGGATATGAGCGACCTCAGGGATGTCGGCGGTGGACTCTCCTTCTTCCTGATTGTTTCCGCCTGTGCACTTGCGATCTCCGCAGGACCCTGCCCGGCGGACGCCTGCGCGGCGGCGGGCTGCGCCAGCGATGCCTGTGCGGCCAAAGCCTGTGCCGGAAAGGCCTGCGCAGCTGCAGCATGCGCCGCGGAGGCGAAGGCAGCACATGCCTGCGCCGGCGATGCCTGCGCGGCAGCTGCGTCTGTGGCGACGGCCTGTGCCGCGGCAGCCTGTGCTCTTGACGCGAACGTGGTGAGCGCCTGCCATCTTGATGTCTGCGGCACCAACGTCTGCGGCGCCGACGCCTGCCCCACCAATGCCTGCGGCGGGCAGGGCTGCGGCGCGGATGCCGGCTGTGTGGCGAAGGGCTGCGGCGGGTTCGGCTGCGGCGCCGACAGCGGCTGTGTGGCAAAAGGGTGCGGCGGATTCGGCTGCGGGGCTGACGTGGGCTGCAGAATTGAGGGCTGCGGCGGATACGGCTGCTCTGCCGACGGAGGCTGCCTGTCAGAGACCTGCGGATCCCATGCAGGACATCACGAAGGGCATGGGGAAGGCGGACACGACGCTGCAGAGGGCAGCGGATTCATGGACAGCTTTGCCGGCTACGACAGCGCCTTCGACAGCGGTTTTGACGGCGGCAGCTTCGACGGTTTTGACGGCGGCAGCTTCGACGGTGGTGACGACGGCGGCTTTGACGGCGGAGACGACGGCGGCGGAGACGCCTGA
>CAMOLY010000043.1 GCA_946619065.1 uncultured Clostridia bacterium
GGGATCAGGGCCGGGTCGAACATGACCTCGGAGTGGTTGTCCAGGATCAGCTCCTTCTCCAGCATCCGTCCGGTTTCGGCGTCGGCGGTCACCCGGTAGATTTTGGAAACGCGGTAGTACCGCTCCCCTTCCTTCTGAAAATGGTGGTCCTCCTCCACCAGCTCATAGCGGCGGTCCAGGGGCTTGTCGCCCCGCAGGGCGGCGTGGAGCGTCTCGCCCTCCACGCGGAAGGAGAGCTGGAAGATCCGGTCGGTGTCGTTGCGGAAGCGGTAGTCGATGTAGTTGTAGCACACCGAGGTCCCGGCGCTGAAGGGGACGCGGGGACCCTCGTCCGGCGCCAGGGCGTCGGAGTGGTGGTGGAACTCCGTCACGGTGAGCGGGCTGTGCAGAATCAGCAGATGCAGGGTGTTGCCCAGATTGCACAGGCCGCCGCCGGTGCCGGGAACCAGCTTCCCGTGCTCGATGACGCGGCCGTCGAGATAGCCCTTGCGCTTTGTGGTCTTCCCGATGGTGCGCCAGAACGAGAAGGTCTCCCCCGGCCGGATCAGCAGACCGTCCAGCTTTTCGCAGGCCAGACGGATGTTGACCGCCTTGTTTTCCTGCAGCCGCAGATCGACCCCCGGCGCGCGCTTGATCAGGTGGGTCTCGCGGGAGGCGATCACATACGGCAGCGCCTCCGCGCCGCGGAGCTTCGCCAGCTTCCCGCCCCGAAGGCAGTCCTGCAGATGGCGCTGGAGGATGCCCTTTTTCTGGGAGATTTCAAAAAACAGCGGGTTGCGCTCACAAAACAGCTTTCTCGGTTTGCTCATAGACCGGAGCCTCCTTCCGGATTGCTTCGTTCAGCCGGCCCATGGCCGGACTGGCTTCGTATCTGCGCAGGATTTTTGCCTCGAGCCTGCGCCGTTTTCCCGGATCGGCGTCCGGGTCGTATCCGATGTAGCGGACCAGGATATTGGGGATCCCGCAGCGGTTGGCGCCGAGGATGTCGGTGAAGAGCTGGTCGCCGATCATGACGACCTGCTCCCGGGGCAGACCCAGCCGCCGCAGGGCTTCCCGGTAGCCCTTTTTCCGGGGCTTGCCGGCGTTGTCGATGAAGTCCGCGTCGATGTTCTGCAGGAAGCGGCGCAGGCGGGCCGGCCCGTTGTCGGAGAGGATCAGACAGCGGAAGCCCAGTGCCTTCAGCTGCGCGAAGAGGGCGTCCACCTCCGGGGTGGCGTCGGCGCCGTGGGGAACCAGGGTGTTGTCCACGTCAAAGAGCAGGCCGCGGAAGCCCGCCGCCCAGAGGGCCTCAAAGTCGATGGCCCGCACCTCCGGGGCGAAGGCCCAGGGGCAGAGCAGCGGGGCCCTCATGGGCGATCCTCCCCGGGGCCGCGCAGGCATAACAGCATGGAAGCGTTCATCGGATTCCTTTCCGCCGGAGGGAGCCCGGAATGAAAACTGCCCACGGAGAAGCGTTCATCCGCGGGCAGAATCTTCCGGGAGCAGGAGGCCCGGATCAGGCCTCGTCCCGGCTGTCGAGATAGTTGACCACGTCTCCGACCGTTGTGAAGGAGGCAAGGGCCTCGTCGGGGATCGTGATGCCCTTTTCCTCTTCGATGGTCATCAGAAGCTGAAGAACGTCCAGCGAATCGGCGCCCAGATCGTCCTTGATTTTGGATTCCATTTTGACTTCGCCCGGCGCCAGGTGGAGCTGCTCGGCCAGAATGGCAGCGACATCATCAAACATGAAAACAACCTCTTTCTGTTGGATTCTGAGGGTACTGTACCACGGCGGGGCCGATCTGTCAACCGGAAAATGCAGCCGGCCCGGCTTGCGGCGCTTTGGCCTACCTGGAGCGGCCGAAGGGCCAGCGCATCAGGGGCCGGGTCAGCCATACCACCGGCTTCGCGCTCAGGAGCAGGGTCAGGACCAGGGCCGCGCCAATGCAGGCGGGCAGGGCGAGGAGCGGGGTCTGCTTGAAATACCCGGCCCATTCCAGCTTGTTCTGGAGGTATTTGACGGCAAAGCCGTGGAGAATGAAGACGGGCATCGTGTTCTGCCCGACCCAGGTCAGGAGCCGGACCTTTTTGCCCGGAAGCCAGGCCATCAGAAAGAGAATGATCCCCAGGGCCAGGGCCAGGGTGATCCCCCGCACCTGCCAGTCATAGCCGAGGGCGTCATAGGGATAGACGTGTCTGAGCCAGAGATTGTTGAAGGCGTCCTTCTTCAGCGCGTAATAGACCCCTGCGCCGGCGGCAAGGACCAGACCGAGAATCTTTGCCGGAATGCCCCGGCAGAAATTCCGGAGCGATTCGTGCCGGCTGAAGATCACGCCCAGATAGAAGAAGGGGAAGAGTACGATGGTCCGCGAAGCGGAGAAGAGATAGAAGACATGGGAATCCCTGCCCACCAGAAGCGCGGAAAGAATGGCGACGACCATGACGGCCGCTTCGGCAGCCGGTCCGAGCGTTCCCAGCAGGGTGGCCGCCGCGTACCAGAAGACCATGGACAGCAGATACCACTGGGTCCAATAGGGGGTGGTGAACTGGAGATCCGGCTGGGTTTTGAGTACGTAACGGAAAAACAGATACCAGACAAGCTGGAATACCACATAGGGAAACAGCAGATTTTTCAAAGCCCGCCGGTCGTCCTGCCCCCGGTATTTGAAGCAGACGCCGGAGACAAAGGCGAAGGCCGGCACATGGAACGAGTAGATCAGCGTGGTCTGAAAGACGGAGGTGGGAAAGCGCACGGTGTCGTAGAGGTGACCGAGCACCACCAGAAAGATCAAAACCCCGCGCAGGTTGTCAATTCTCGCGTCCCGTTTCATTGCGCGGCCTCCCCGTTCAGAGCCTGCATCGACTGAATGATCTGCTCATTCATGCCGCCCAGGGACATCTTGCAGGCCTGCTCCACGCACTTGCACACCGCGTCGGGGCCGCTGGAGCCGTGGCCCTTGACCACGGTTTTCTCCGCGCCCAGCAGGACCGAGCCGCCGTAGTTCTGGTAGTTGAAGAAGTCCCGCTCCTGCTGGAACATCCGCTTCATCAGCAGGGCGCCCAGCTTGTAGATCCCCTTGGAATAGATATCCCGCTTGAGCTTCCGCATCAGCTCCAGGGCCATGCCCTCGGCGGTCTTGATCAGGACGTTGCCGGCAAAGCCGTCGCAGACGATCAGATCGTAGTTTCCGCTCAGCAGATCCCGGCTCTCCATATTGCCCACAAAGTTGATGCCGGGGGTGTTCTGCAGCAGCGGGTAGGCCTCCTTGCGGAGCAGGTCGCCCTTCTCGGTCTCCACGCCGATGTTCAGCATCGCCACGCGGGGGGCCTTGACGCCGAAGGCGCATTCCAGATAGCGGCTGCCCATGATCGCGAACTGCTGCAGCTGCTCGGGAATGATGTCCACGTTCGCGCCGGAGTCGCAGACGCCCACGATGCCGCCGGTCATTGCCGGCAGGATCGGGCAGAAGGCGGGGCGGCGGATGCCGGGAAGCCGGCCGATCCGCAGGGTCGCCCCGGCCACCAGGGCGCCGGTGGAGCCGGTGGAGATCAGGGCGGCAATTTCCGGGTCCTCCCGCAGCATGTGCAGGCCCACCACCATGGAGCTGTTCTTTTTCAGCCGGATTGCGTCGGTGGGCTTGTCCTCGCCGGTGATCACCTGGGGTGCGTGGACGGTTTCGATGCGGCTGCGGTCGGTCTGACCGGCGGCAGCCAGCTCCCGTTCAATGTCTTCCTGCACGCCGGTGAACACCACGGACAGGTCGGGGTATTTCGCCATCGCCTTCAAAGCGCCAAGGACGTTGGCGCGGGGGCTGTTGTCGCCTCCGAGACAGTCGATTACAAATTTCATCCCTCAGCCCTCCAGATGCTTGATGTAGGAGCGGCGGCGCTTGTGCTGCACGGCCTTGAAGCGCTTCCACATGTTGATGATCGAGTGGTTGTCCTCTAAATTCAGGTTCGTCTCCGCGTATTCGACGCCCTCCTGGCGGAGCAGCTTCAGAATGTGCGCCGAGGCGATTGTTGCGATGCCGCGGTTGGCCCAGTCCGGATCCACCGCGATCAGACCGAAATCGAGGATCTTCGGGTGCCTGAGACCCCGGAGGATCCGGACCAGGGCCAGGGGGGTCAGCTTGCCCTTGGAGGGCTGGATTGCCTTCGACAGGGAGGGGAAGAGCAGACCGAGCAGGACCACCTTGTTTTGCTCGTCCAGCACGACGCCCACATACTTGAGCTCAATAATCAGCATGAAGTTGTCGATCAGCATCTTGCGCATGCCCTCGGTGAAGGGGACCGTGCCGTAGATATCCTTGTAGCCGCGGTCCAGGAGCTCAAAGAAGTCCGCCCCGTAGCGGTTGATGAAGTCGCGCTTGTTTTTCGCCTCGCCGAAGTGGAGATGATAGCGCTCCATGATGAATTTCGACATCTTCTCCAGCGTTCCGTCGTCCTGATCGGGGAGATAGATCTTCCGCTCCTCCCAGTCCACCTCCTTGCCGTAGCCGCAGTGCTCGATCAGCTTCGGGTAATAGTCGTAGCTGTACTGCTCCTCGAAGGTGGACAGCTCGTCGAAGCCCTCGATCAGCAGGCCCTCGCGCTCGAGATCGGAGAAGCCGAGGGGGCCGCAGACCGTGTCCATCCCCTTCTGCCGGGCCCACTGCTCCACCGCGGCGAAGAGGGCGTCGGCAACTTCCTGGTCGTCGATTGCGTCGAAGCGGGTGAAGCGGATGCGCTTTTCCCCGGTTTTTTCGTTGTGGGCCTTCTGCAGAATGCCCTGAATGCGCCCGACCATTCTGCCGTCGCGGTAGGCGTTGTAGAATACGCTTTCGCAGGTGTCGTAGTAGACGTAGTCCGGGCGGAACATCTTCTTCTCGTCGCTGTACAGCGGCGGGACGAAGTAGGGACAGTCCTTGTAGAGCGCCAGCGGGAAATCCAGAAATTCCCGCTGCTGTTTTTTGGTGGTGACTTCCATCACGGAGACCATGGGAGGATCCTCCTTTGCAGATGTATTCCGCCCTTCGCGGGGAAGCGGCGGAGGAATGCGCTGCGGCGCGGTTTTTCCGGGCCTTACCGGTGCTTGGCGTGGAAGCAGACGCCCACGCCGTTCGGGCCGCAGTGGGACCCGGCGGTGGGGTTGACCGGGCGGAGCTCGATGTCCAGCTTTCCGCCGAAGCGCTCCTGCAGCTTGTCGGCCAGCTCCCGGGCCAGCTCCGGGCAGTCGGTGTGGCCGATCACCACCCGGTGGTCCGCCACGGCGTCGCCCAGGGCCTCCACCGTGGAAACCAGCCGCTCCATCGCCTTGACCCTGCCCTTCTCCTTGCCCACCGAGACCATTTTGCCCTCGGCGCTCATATAGATGATGGGCCGGATGCCCAGCACGGTGCCCATCGTCCCGGCCAGCGCCGAGACGCGGCCGCTGTGGCGGAAGAATTTGAGATCGTCGGCGAAGAAATACATGGCCCAGCGGTCCACGGCGTCCTTTGCCCAGGCCTCGATCTCCCCGCCGGTCTTTCCGGCCCGGTACAGGTCGGCGGCCTCGCGGAAGATCGTGTAGCTGATGGTCGTAATGCCCTTGGTGTCCACCTCGTAGAGCCTCCGCGCCGGGTACTTCTGCCGCAGCTGCGCCAGCGCCCGGTCCATCGAGTCGAAGGTCGCGGTCATCGCGCGGGAGAAATGGACGTAGAGGATGTCGTCGCCCCGGGCAAAGTGGGGCTCAAAGGCGTCGAGATAGGTCTGCTCGCTCAGGGCGCTGGTGTTCGGCAGGACCCCGCCGCGCAGCCTGTCGTAGAAGGCGTGCAGATCAAATTCGTCGGTGTCGCGGTAGGGCCAGGTCGTCTCCCCCTCAATGGAGAAGGGCATGGAGATCAGCTGGCAGTCCAGCTGCCGGGCCAGCTCCGGCGTCACGTCGCAGTCGGTATCGGTGAAGAATTTCAGCATATTCCGGTTCCTTTCTTCGCTATTCCAGAATCAGGATGTAGTCGTGGATCGGCTGCTCGCCCCGCCGGAGGATGACCTCGGTGCGCGGGTAAGCCGTTTTCAGCACGGCCTGCAGGCGGAAGCTCTCGTCCTGGGGCGCTTCCCTGCCGGCCAGGAGCAGAAGAATATCGAAATCCCCTGCCTTCAGGGCCTCCGCCAGCGCGATGGCAGCCTCGGTCCGGTCCGGAGAATCCACGTAGATGACGTCCCCCGCGAAGCCGATGTAGTCGCCGGGATGGACCTTCACCCCGCCCAGCGTCGTCTCCCGGTTGGCGGCGGAGACGAAGCCGGTCACCACGCCGGAAATGGCCTCCTCCGCGCCGCGGACCACCTCCTCCGGGTCCTCCGGGGTCAGATCCAGCATCGAGATGCCCGCGTAGCCCTCGCCCACCGTTTTGGTGGGGATGATGCGGATCTCGGCCCGGTCGTAGAGCTCCGCCGCCTGCCGCGCGGTCAGGATCACGTTGCCGTTGTTCGGGAAGACGAGGATCGTGTCCGCGTTGATGTCCCCGAAGGCCCGGACGAAGTCCTCGGCCGACGGGTTCATGCTCTGCCCGCCCTCGACCACGGCGTCGCAGCCCAGCTCAAGGAAGATCTGCCGCAGGCCGCTGCCGGAGGCCACGCTGACGATGCCATAGCGCTTGCGGGGCCGGGCGGAATGGGCGGCGCTGCCGGCGTCGGTGCCGTTGTGCTGGAGGGTCATGTTTTCAATCTTGAGCGTCAGAAATTCGCCGTATTTCTGCATCTGGTTGAGGATGTCGCCGGGCCGCTTCGTGTGGACGTGGACCTTGACGATGCTTCCGTCCCGGAAGCAGACCACGGATTCCCCCATGCCGTTGAGATCATCCTGGATCCGGCTCAGGTCAAAGGTCTCGGGATCTCCCACCTTTGCCCGCTGCAGCCGGAGCAGGAACTCGGTGCAGTAGCCGAAGACCAGCTCGCTGTCTTCGGTGAAGCGGGAAAGGTCCGGGCCGGCGGCCTTGCCGTCCGGGGCGGCGGCCCCCGGCGCGGCGGCCTCGCCGTGCAGGGCAGCCTGCATGCCCTCGGCGATGCAGAGGAAGCCCGCGCCGCCGCTGTCCACCACGCCGGCCTGCCTGAGCACGTCCAGCAGCTCCGGGGTCCGGTCGAGGGACCGGCGCAGCTCCCCGAGAAAATCGGCGCAGTAGCTGTCAGCCGTGCTGGTTTCGTTCAGCCGGGCGCCGGCGTAGGCCACGGCGTCCTTGTAGACCGTGAGGATCGTCCCCTCCACCGGGACCGAGACGGCCCGGTAGGCCTCATCCACGCCGTTGGCCAGGGCCCGGTTGACGGTGGCGAGATCGGCGGACTCCACGTCCTTCAGGGCGTGGGAGATGCCGGCGAAGATCCGGGAGAGAATGACGCCGGAATTCCCCCGGGCGCCCAGGAGCATGCCCTTTGCCGCCGAGGCCGCGACTTCTCCGAGACTGTCGCCCCGGGCGGAGGCCAGCTCCGCCGCGCCGGAGTCGATGGTCATATACATATTGTCTCCGGTATCCCCGTCGGGGATCGGAAACACGTTGAGATCGTTGACGCGCTTTCGGTTGGCGGCAAGATTGGCCGCGCCGGCGCGAAGCATGGCTGCAAACATCGGCCCGCTGAGCACCTGGGCTTGCATGCGGGAATCCCTTCCTTCCTGGAACAACCGGACGCAGGGTCGCGTCCAGATGATGTAATCTTTCATATTATATCATAAATCTCCCGTTTGCCAAGCCTTGATTTGCGGAAATCCGACATTTTTCCGGATTTTTCCGCCCCGGGAAAAATAAATCCCCGGAAACGGTGGAAAACGGCGGAAGGATCTGCTATAATATATGCGGAAGAATGTCTGGAAGCATCCCGGAACGGAGGAATCGCGATGTCTGTAGCTGTAATCAAAAAGCGGGACGGCCGCATCGTCCCCTTCGACATGAAGAAAATCTCCGACACAATCGAAAAGTCCTTCCGCGCCGATACGGAGCGGGCCGAACGGCGGGCGATTGCGGACCAGCTTGCCTGGGAGATCACCACCCTCCTGGAGCAGGACGGCAATCCGGCCCCCTCCGTGGAACGGATCCAGGATCTGGTGGAGCAGGTGCTGACCGCCCACGGCCACGAGGCCGCGGCCAAGCGCTACATCCTCTACCGCCAGGCGCGCACCGACGCCAGAGCCCGCACCGAACACGGCACGGGCACGGTGGTGCTGGAGAGCTGGGAGCCTACGCTGACCGGTCAGGCGGTGGCGATCTGCGCGGCCATTCGCAACAACGGCGGCGCAGCGCGGCTGGTGGGCTTTTTCGAGTCCCTGGCCCCGGCCGCGGAGGAGACGCTGAACGGCTGCTACGCGGCGGCCCTGCGCACCCTGCTGCGGACCGAAACCGGCTGCAGCGTGGCCGAGCAGACCCTGAAGACCGTGCATCTGGCCGTCCGGACCGCGGATTGCTCGCTGGTCGGCCCGGGCCGGGCGGATTATCTCAGCCGGCAGCGGAGCCTGCTCAGCGGGACCCTGGGCGCCGAGCCGGAGGCGGTGGCGAAGGCCCAGGAGGCCGCGCTGGAGATCGCCGTTTATGAAACCGAGCAGATGCTGCGCCAGACCCTGCGCTGCCTCCATGCCCGCGGCTGCACCCGCGAGCTGATCGCCCGCCCC
>CAMOLY010000044.1 GCA_946619065.1 uncultured Clostridia bacterium
GTGGCGCCTTCCAGAGACAGGGTGTTGTTGATGGTCAGCTCCAGGCTGGTGCCGGGTTCCTGCGCAGGCGGGACCAGTTTCTTGCCGGCCAGGACGGCGTTGTCTTCCACTGCTCCGGTCTCAAAGGTCTCGGTGTTGTCCGCAGCGTTGACGAAGTCCTTGCGCAGCGTGACAGTTCCCCGATAGGCATCCGCCAGAACGAAGTCGTCCTCGTTGGTCCAACTCAGGTTGATGTAGGCGGGCGCATCCTCGAACCACTCACAGTAGCCGCCGATGGCATAGTCACAATCCGCGGACACGGCAGTGACCTGGCCGCCGTTGATATTGATGGTGCCGATCTCGGGCTCGTCAGCGGTGAAATTCGCACCGCCGGCCGCGCCGATGGCAGGGAATTCGCCGGTGCCCTCGGCGTAAACAACGCCGCCGTTGATGGTGACGGTATGAAGAAAGCCGCCGTTGCTGCCGCCGCCGATGCCAACGCCGCCAATGTCCCTGACAGCCTCGCCGCCGTAGGCCCAGACCGCACCGCCGTTGATTGTGATGTCGCTGACCTCGCTTCCGATCGGATCGCCGCCGATGCCGGCACCGGCTCCGTCGCCGTTGGCGCCGCCGCCGGGACCGCCGTAGGCCTTGACCGTGCCGCCGTTGATGACCACGAAGCCTTCATTGCTGAAGCCGTTGACGCCGATGCCGGCCGCAGAGGCGCCGCCCCAGGCGTTAACCGTACCGCCGTTGATGGTAATCTCCGAGGTGTCGTCGGCGCTCTCGCCGTCGCCGATGCCGTCGCCGGAGTCGCCGCCCCAGGCATTGACCATGCCGGCGTTGATGGTGATGATGCCGCCGCCGGCGAAGAAGCCGCCGCCGATGCCGGCCGCGCCGGCCGCACCGCGGGCATTGATGATGCCACCGTTGACGGTGATCGGGCCTGCGTTCAGATGATTGTTGCCGCCGATGCCGGTATAGTTCTGCTCGGTAATCTGGGATACAACGGTTTCGTCGCCGGCGTTCAGGATGCCGGTGCCGTTTGCCTGACCGTAAACGGTGAGGTTGTCCATCTCAGTAACCTCAATCCCATATTGGGCGTTCAGTGCGACGCCATCCATCAGGATCAGGCTGACATCGCCGCTGGCGTAAATTCTCTGGGAAATTGTTGTGTCCTCCGTCACCACGATCCAGCCGGTCCAGGTCGTGCCGGCTGCGGAAGCAGTGGTGTAGTCGGTGCAGGTCCGGGTGTCGCCGTTCTCGTCCACATACGAGACGGCGGTTCCATCCCGGACCGGCTCCGCCGCGATAGCGGAGACTGTCAGCAGAGACAGGATCATGCAAAGCGCGAGGATCAGGGATATCACTTTTTTCATGCTCGGAATGCCTCCTTATGGAATGAAATCGTGTAAATTCAATTATACGGAGAACCGGACTGCGTATTGCGTATAATCATACTGATAATATAGCAGAGCCGGGGCGGAAAATCAATCCATAAACGAAGAAAACCTTCCACAACGGACTGCCCAACCTGTGATCCGCGCAGAGTCGGATTGTCAAAAAATCATCGCAAAAACTGTGCATAATAGATAATAGATTTTTTCCCCTGCTTATCCTATAATAATTATGTTATCATGTGGAAGAATATCTGATTCTTATTTCACGCAAACGGCAGCATTCCAGATCCCGGGGCACGAATCACGATCCGAACGTATGCCGCGGCAGCAAGCCCTGCCCGGCAAAGATGTACAACAAGGAGGAGACAGAATGAAACACCTTTCAGTCAAGCGCTCACTGGCGATCCTGCTGACGCTCGCGATGGTGCTGAGTCTGTTCGCAGGGCTGAGCATCACGGCCTCCGCAGCGAATAAGCTGGCGACCCCAAGGAACGTCCGCTGGTGCGGAAAGAGCTCCGGCGGCTACCTCATCCGGTGGGACGCCGTGGAGCATGCCACAGGCTACAAGGTCTGTGTCATTGAAAATCCCGGCGGCGCCGGGGAGTACCCCCGTCCTCTGTTCAGCAACAAAACCATTGAGACCAATTACGTTGAGATCCCCACAGTCGGCTATTTCTATTCCGGGCGCAGCTATCTGGTCCGCGTCTGGGCGGTCGCCGACGGCTACGAGACCAGCACAGCCGCAGACACCGAGAAGATCAGCTACACCGAACTCGTGAACGGCTACACGACGCCGGATCCTGTCTACAAATCCGTCACCGAGACGGTCAAGGTCGGCACCCAGGCGAGCTGGACCGTCGATTATGACCGCAACGGCTTCGAGGTCACCGAAGCCTGGGCAGACGGCGGCGACGTGCCTCCCGGCATGAGCTACAGTATTACCGCGGTGTCCATGCCAACCCTCTCCGGCACGCCGACAGCCACCGGCTACTATTCCAGCTGGTACAATGTCCGTCTGGAAAACGGCCAGGTGGTAAAATGCAACTTCAAAATCACCGTCACCGAAACCAGCGAAACGGTCACCAGCGAGACCATCCGCATGAAGGCGGGTGAAGTCACCTATACCTCTTTCAACTATCCTGACGACAGTTCGGTCAATACCGTGGAGATCCTGGACGGTTCTATGCCCCACGGCGTGAACTACAGCTGGGGCGAGGGCAACCCCCTGCACACCACCGGCACGCCTGATGTCTGCGGCACCAGCAAGGTCGTATTTCAGATTACCCTCTCCAGCGGCAAGGTCTTCCGCCACACCGTGACCTTCGTTGTAGAGGCTTCGAAATACATCGACACCTGCGATTCGCTCACCCTGGAGGTCAACAAGGACGCCGGCAGCTACTATTTCAACGACATGACCGACAACCAGTATTACGGCGTTGATCTGGTCGACGGCAAGCTTCCCACCGGCATGAGCCAGAGCTACAGCGAAGTGGACGGTCCGCGAATCTACGGCACGCCCACCGAGACCGGCACCTTTACGGCGACCTTCCGGATCCGCCCCTATGACGGCAGTCTGATCTACTACCGGCTGACCGTAAACGTCATCGAAGCAGCCGGGGTCCTTGATAACTTTGTCATTGACCTCACCACCGGAGCGGGGTCGGTTGCCACCGATACCTACTCGAAATATCTCTTCGGACCACTGCTCTATTCCAATATAAACGGTGAGCTGAGCTATATTGACAACGAGGCCTACGACTTTGACGGCGACGGCACAGGCGATATCAACCTAACAACCAACAGTAAGGGTGTAATCTTCAAGCTGGTAAGCACCAACAGCTTTGGCGGCAACGACTTTACCTTCACCTTCTCCGACAAGACGCTGGAGCAGCTGTCAGGCACAACGAGCTACGCCAGGTCCATCACCTTCAAGCTCGGCACCGGCTATGATCTGTGGATCGGCGGCCGACAGGTCAACGAGCTCAACCGGTTCGACGTGATGGGCGACGGCATCTTTGTCTACACGCCGGATACAAAGACCCTGTCGGTCAAGGGCGACTATGCCTGCGATACCACCAACCCCATTTACAGCTCGGTTGTCGATCTGACCATCTATGCCGCAGCGGACGCCACGCTGTCCTCCGCAAAGTGGACAGCGCTCAGACTGGACAGAAGCGCAACCCTGACCGGCCCCGGCGTGCTCAAGCTGGTTTCTGAGAAAGACATTGGACTATATGCGCCCGGCAGGACGATTATCGTCACGATTGAGAACGCCAACGTTGAAGCCAAAGGCATATACGGAATGTGCGGCTATCCGTTCGGCGAGAAGCTGATCGTCAGGAACTCCAACGTCCGGGCGGAGGGCGTCAATGCCGCAATCTGCGACTTCGGCGGCGGCATCACGCTGAATACCTGCAGGCTTGCGACCAATGACTGCAGCATTTCCGAAACCTCCATCATCAATGATAACAGCGGCTACAAAGCAAAGTCGGCTGCCATCGAGCGCGTCTATCCGGAGAACATTGTCAACGTCGAGGTCAGCGGCAGCAATCCCTTCACGGACGTAAAGGCCGGGGATTGGTACTACGAGCCTGTCATGTGGGCCTACTACCACGCGCCGCGTATCACCACCGGCACCTCGGCAACAACTTTCGCTCCAAAGAGGGTCTGCACCCGATCTGAGATCGTGACCTTCCTGTGGCGCGCCGCCGGCGAGCCGGAGTCGACAATCACCAGTAATCCGTTTAAGGATGTCAAGGAGACGGACTTCTTCTACAAGGCTGTGCTGTGGGCCGTGGAGAACAACATCACGAAGGGCACCTCCGCAACGACATTTGCACCGATGAATGAATGCACGCGCGGCGAGGTCGTGACCTTCCTCTACCGCGCCGCCGGCGAGCCCGCGCCAACGATCACCAGTAATCCGTTTAAGGATGTCAAGGAGACGGATTTCTTCTACAAGGCCGTGCTGTGGGCTGTTGAAAACAACATCACGAAAGGCACCTCCGCAACGTCATTTGCCCCCAAAAATCAATGCACGCGCGGCGAGATCGTGACCTTCCTCTACCGCGCGTTCGGCAGGATTGCCGGTCCGGTCAACGAGCTGAAGACGACGGACTTCCTGATGTACATCGAGGACGTTTACACCGTCACCTCCCGCGGCGCCGTGGTGACCGGCCGTGTCACCAGCGGCAAGATCTGGGTCGGCGATCAGGTGGCAGTCCGCTGCTTCCAGAACGGACAGCTCGTTGAGCGCATTGTCACAGTCGAGCAGATCACGATGTTCCACAGAACCATGGAATACGCCGAGGCAGGCGACAACGTGGGCATCCTCCTTGGCATGGTGGATGCGAAGATGTTCAGCCGCGGCAACGCGCTCGTGAACGTCAGCAGCCATCTCAAGAGCCTGAACGGAAAGTTTACCGGCAAGATTGAGTGCCCGTCCGACCTTTTCGGCACACTCAACGAGGGCAACTATCAGCTCTTCGTTTCCACCTATGACTACACCGCAGAAATTCTGGATCTTCCCAACGGCAGCATGCATGCAGGCGACAGCTGTGAGGGCTGCGTGATCGGCAAGCTGTACCAGCCGGTCGTCGTCTACGTGGGCCAGCAGCTTTCCATCCGCGTCGGCGGCAGAACCTACGGCACCTTCACGGTCACCGAGATTGAACCGTAACCCATGAAACGAGGGCTCGTTGCAAAATGAATCATTTTGCAACGAGCCCTGTGGTTTTTGCCGATTCCGGCAAAAACCATCGCCTGCGGGCGGGTGATTGAACGTGAAGGGGGCTCCAAGACCGCCCCCTTCACACTTCCCCTGCCGGGAGCCTGCATAATCTTTGAAGGTTATGCATTTTGCAACAGCCCCCTTTTTTGTGAAAGCGTAATTGCTTATCTGCCGATCTCGCAGCCGCCCCACTCGACCAGGGTGAAGCCGGTGCGTGCCGGCGACGTCAGCGCCTGGGCAGGCAGGTCGACCGGGGCCTCCAGGGGCTGCCAGGCCATGAAGACGCGGAGCACCGTGTCCGGCGCGGGCGTGACGGTCAGGCGGGCGGAATCCGTGTAGGCATCGGTCTGGAAGGCAATCAGATTATAGGGATTGACCTCCATCCGGGGCAGCCAGTAGACGAGAAACTCGTTGGCCTCGCGGCGGGTCAGACCGAGGCGGGCAAGAGCGTCCTCCAGGAAGACGGCGGTGTCCGCTCCCGCCACGCAGAAGCCGCGGGAGAAATCATAGACCGTGTCGGTCTGGCCTTCCCAGTAGAGATAGTTGTAGGTCTGGCCCTGCGCGTCGGTCAGGGTGCCGTCCGGGGCAGCCGTCACGGTCCAGCCGTCGGGATAGGCCGGATAGGTGCAGGTCAGCTCCCCGTCATAGGACAGGCGGACCGTGACCTCCGTCTGCCGCGGCGGGTAGAGATAGATCACAGGCTTCGCCGTCGTGGCAGGCGGAACCGGTGCGGAAACAGCGGTCGCAGCGTACTGATTCCCGTCCGCCAGAATGATCCAGCTTCCGCCATACAGCACAGCCTGAAGGTTCTCCCCGTCAAAATTGCATTCCCAGTCTGCATCCGGCCACTCGCAGCCGGGGATTTTCGTCAGTGGGTGAAAGACGGTTCCGTCGCCGAAGGCAACCTTGGTGGTCTTCTCCGGGGAGAATTCATAGAGCTCCCCATAGAGCATCACAAGCGGATTCGAAGCGGTCTCGGTTTCCGAAGCTGGTTCGGTGGTTGTGGGGGGCGGGTCGGACGAGGGGGTACCGGAGGATCCGGTGCGCCGCTGCGCCGCGCAGCCCGCAAGCAGCAGAAGGGTCAGGATCAGGCAGATCATTCGTTTCATCGTGCATTCTCCTTTTTCAGATCAGAATCGGATTCGGGCGGCGCATTACCCCGCCTCAGGATGGTTGACCACTCCGATGAAGAGCGGCAGACCGTCCGGACTGGTGATCGCGAAGACAAAGGGGCGGTTGAGTCTCAGCGTCAGCCGCTCCGGTTCCTCCTGGGACGGCGCGTCGCCGGGCGCCGCCGAAGTAAAGGCGGCGGCTTCACAGCCTTTTTCATCGATCCTCACCCGTGCGGCATGGAGGAAGCCCTGGAGGTAGCAGGGGGTGTCCTCCGCCAGCAGCGGGGAGAAGTCCGCCAAATCGGAGCGGAAGACCGAGCGGACGCCCAGTCTGCTGAGTGTGTCGGTCAGATCGAGAGCAGCATCCACGTCGAATTTCGGGACGGAGAAGTCCACCAGGCAGAGCCGGTGCGCCAGCGCGTCCCGGCCCGCATCGGAGCCGAGAAAGGCCAGCGCGTCCGGCTGCCGCAGCAGCTCCTCCGGGCTCATGCCCTTGTCCGGCAGCAGGAAATACATGGTTCCGCCGCCCTGGAGGGACTTGCCGATGGCGGTAAAGCCGTTCTCCGTCCAGGCATCCGTTTTCTCGCCGCCGTGGAGGAAGTCTGTCTGTTCCTCCCCGTTCGGCCCGGAAAAGGCGCCGGGTCGGGTATTGGACTCGTAGAAGCCCTCCTCCCAGGACGCCTTGTAGTAGATCGTCGAGAGCAGCACCGCCAGCGTATCGCCGCCTGTCCCGAATGCTCCGGCCTGCTGATCCAGCAGATTTCCGGTGTGAGCGTTGATCCAGGTCCGGATTGCCTGATCGTAGGACTCGCTTCCCATCCGGCCGGAATAGGCGGAGGCGTAGTAGTCGGAAGCGAGGGTTTGGAGCGTGCCTGCGTTGTATCGGACCGCGTCACTCAGCCAGATTGAGGCGGCTGGAATTGAGGTCAGAAGCTCCGGGTCATCGCTGTAGGAGGCCTCCCAGAGGGCCTTCCCCTCCGTCCGCAGGGTTTCCGGATCCGGGGCCGAGAGCAGGCGCAGCAGCTCCTGCCGCGTCGCGCCTCCGGTGACCTCAGTCAGCATCGACAGGGCCAGATAGACGTTGACCGGGGCATAGAGGCGGTTCTCCCCTGCCGATTCGCCCAGCACCGCCGGAACCGTCCCGGCCAGGAAGGGCTGCAGCGCTGCGGTCTGCGCATCGGTCAGGCGCAGGGCATCATACCGGCTTTGCCAGGCGGCGGGATCTGCCGACTGGGCGGGCGTCTTCGGATAGGTGGGCGCGGAGAGCTGATAGAGCCGGATCGTGCCCTCCGCCGCTTCGATTTCGCCGGAGGCGGTCATTGAATCGCCGGTGGGCGTCGGCGCGGAGGCCGAGGTTGGTTTGGGCGGCTGCGTCTGGCTCTCCGTCTGGTTTTGTGTGTCTGTCGGGCCGATGGTCTGCTCCGGCGCGGCGCCGGGTTTCGGGGCTTTGCGCAGACGCGGCAGAACGACCGCGCCGCTCAATACTGCCAGAGCAAGGACCGCCGCGATCCCGCCGAGCCAGAGCAGCCGCTTCGGGCGTCCGGTCCGGACCAGCGGTTTTCCGCCCTGCTCGATCTGATCGTCCCGCAGGTCGGTGATCGCGTCATATAACTGATCTTGTTTCACAGGTTGTATCCCTCCTGTTCCAATCGGTTTTTGAGTTTCCTGCGCAGGGCCAGAAGCCGCTGCGCCATCGTATTCTGGGTGACGCCAGCCTCGCGGGCGAGCTGTTTGACCGGGACGCCGTACCAATAGCGGCGGACAAAGAGCTGCCGCTGCGGCGCGCTCAGGCTGTCCACCCAGCTGCGCAGGACCGCGCTCAGCTCGGCACGCTCCACCTCACGCTCCACGGAGTCCGGCGCGGGAAGACAGTCCTCCAGCTCGGAGAGCAGGGCTTCCATCCCGTCAAAGCGCTTCTTCGCGTGCATCGCCCGCCAGCGGGTGATGGCCAGATTGCGCGTGAGCCGGCCCAGATAAGCGCGCAGACTGTCCGGACGGCTGGGCGGAATGTCGTTCCAGGCGGCAAGCCAGGTGTCGTTCACGCACTCCTCCGCGTCCTCCGGGCGGGTCAGGACATTCTGCGCGACGGTGCGGCAATAGGCGCCGTATTTGATCACGGTTTCGTCCAGCGCGCGCTCGCTGCGCCGGAAATAGAGCTCAATGATTGTCTTGTCCTCCACGGCGTCCTCCTTTCCCGGAATGGAAGGCCTTCTGCCTATATAGACGCAAGCTGCAGGGAAATGTTAGGCAGGATTCTGAAATATGCAGCCAAATCGGGTAGGAGGTCACCCATTAGTTGAGTGACCGTCCTCCCACACCACCGTG
>CAMOLY010000045.1 GCA_946619065.1 uncultured Clostridia bacterium
GGTGGCCCGGATGATCTTCCCCGCCTGCGATCACACCGGCAGACCCCCCTTCCACACCGTGCTGATCCACGGTCTGGTCCGCGACGACAAGGGCCGCAAGATGTCCAAGAGTCTGGGCAACGGCATCGACCCGCTGGAGATGATCGACCGCTACGGCTGCGACGCCCTGCGCATGAACATGATCACCGGCAACAGCCCTGGCAACGACATGCGCTTCTATATCGAGCACTGCGAGGCGATGCGGAACTTTGCCAACAAGCTCTGGAACGCAAGCCGCTTCGTGCTGATGAATCTGACCGTGGAGAAAAACGAGCTGCCCGCTGCCGCCGAGCTGGAGATTGCCGACCAGTGGATCCTCTCCAAGCTCAACCGTGTGATCCGCGAGGTCACCGAGAACATGGAGAAGTTTGAGCTGGGCGTGGCGGTGCAGAAGATCTACGACTTCGTCTGGGACGACTACTGCGACTGGTATATCGAGCTGACGAAAGCCAGACTATACGGCGAAAACGAGGAAGCCAAGCTTACCGCGCAGAAGGTGCTGCTCTATGTGCTGGATCAGATCCTGCGGCTGATGCATCCCTTCACCCCGTTCGTGACTGAAGAAATCTGGCAGGCGATCCCCCACGAGGGAGAGGCCTTGATCTGTGCCGAATGGCCGAAGGTCCGGCCCGAACTGGACTATCCCGCCCAGGAGCAGCATATGGAATCTGTGATGGCTGCCATCCGTGCGGTCCGCAACCGCAGAGCCGAGATGAACGTGCCGCCGTCGAAGAAGGCGGATCTCTACGTGGTCACCGACAAGGAGAGCGTCTTCTCGGAGGGCGCAGCCTTCATCACCCGGCTTGCCTACGCCGAGCAGGTCCACGTCTCCCGGAACGTGCCGGCAGACCATGAGAAAATGGTGGAGTGCGTGACGGCGGACGCGAAACTCTATCTGCCCCTGGCTCAGCTGGTGGATGTGGAAAAGGAGCTGGTCCGCATCGCCAAGGAGAAGGAGAACGCCCAGAAGGAAATTGCCCGCGCCGAAGCGCAGTTGTCCAACGAGAAGTTTGTCTCCCGCGCCCCCGCTAACGTCATCCAGGCCCAGCGCGACAAGCTCGACCAGAGCCGCAGGCTGCTGACCCAGCTGGAGCAGAGCGAGGCAAGACTGCGCGGGATGTAATACCCCAGGATTTTCTATCCTGTGAAAATAATGCTTGTATATTTGCGGCAAATCAGGTACAATGAGATGAAAACCGAAATCGCATCTGCAAATTGCTGCAAGGAGGTATTTCTATGGTGAATGTCAAAACTGACAAGGGCCTCATCTGCGTCAGCAGCGGGGTTTATACCAATATTGCCGGCATGGCTGCGTCGAACTGCTTCGGCGTCAAGGGCATGGCTGTCCGCTCCATGACTGACGGGCTGGTCCATCTGCTCCGCCGCGAGGCCATGAGCAAGGGCGTGCGCGTCGACTTCCGCCCGGACGGCAGAATCGACATCGATCTGCATATCATCGTCGACCACGGAGTCAATCTTCGGGCCGTCGCCGATTCCATCATCTCCGAGGTCCGCTACGTTGTGCAGAAGACCACGGAGACGGAGGTCCACCAGGTCAACGTATATATCGATTCGATGGTCGTCGGATAATTGGAGGAAACGGGTTTGAGACAGACAATAGACGGTGCGGCATTCCGGCGTATGGTCATCAGCGCCGCTGCCGCTGTAGAGATCAACAAACAGAAAATCAACGAGCTGAATGTGTTCCCGGTTCCCGACGGCGACACCGGCACCAATATGAGCATGACCCTGAACAACGCTGTGGCCGACCTCAAGCGGGTCGAGGATCCGACTCTGACCAAGGCTGCCGACGTTACGGCCTCCGCCCTCCTGCGTGGCGCCAGAGGTAACTCCGGCGTCATCCTGTCGCTGCTCTTCCGGGGAATTGCCAAAGCTCTCAAGGGAAGGGAGGACGCCACCGGCGAGGCCTTCGCCGAGGCAATGCAGGTGGGCGTCGAGAGCGCCTACAAAGCGGTCATGAAGCCTGCCGAGGGCACGATCCTGACCGTCTCCCGGCTGGCGGCCGCTGCTGCCGCCGAGGCCGCCAAGGAGCAGGACGACGCGGAATTCGTGCTTGAGCGCGCCATTGCCAGCGGCAAGGCCGCCTTGGCGGAGACCGTCCATCAGAACCCTGTTCTGGAAAAGGCCGGCGTTGTGGATGCCGGCGGCGTGGGCTGGATCACGGTTCTGGAGGCCATGCTCTCTGCGCTGCGGGGCGAGGACATTGTCGCTCCCGAGGGCGGAGCCGAGGGCAGCGTTAAGGAGCAGGCAGATTTCTCCGACTTCGACACTGAGGACATCACCTTTGCCTACTGCACCGAATTCATCGTCTCCCGGGATCACGATCTGGACCCCGAGGCCCTGCGGGAATATCTGGGTGGCATGGGCGACAGTTTGGTGCTGGTGGACGACGACGAGATCATCAAGGTCCATGTTCACACGAACCATCCCGGCGAAGTCATCGAAAAGGCCCTGACATACGGCAGTCTGATTACCGTCAAAATCGAGAACATGCGCCTGCAGCACACCGAGAAGGTCCTCTCCGAGGCCGAGCGGAACAACCAGGTCGCCAAACCCGAGAAAAAGTACGGCATGGTGGCAGTCTGCGCAGGCGAGGGCTTGACCGCAGTGTTTAAGGATCTGGGAGCCGACGCCGTCATTTCCGGCGGCCAGACGATGAACCCCTCCACCCAGGACATCCTGGTAGCCATCAACCGGACCCCGGCGGAGACGGTCTTCGTCTTCCCGAACAACAAGAACATCATCCTCGCGGCTGAGCAGACGATTCCGCTGACCGAGAAGGAGGTTGTGGTAATCCGCACCCGGACGGTCCCGCAGGGCATCAGCGCGATGCTGGCCTTTGACGCGGACGCCACTGTTCAGGAGAACATTGACGCCATGCACGATGCGCGCCACAGCGTGACCACAATGCAGATCACCTACGCCGCCCGAAATTCGGACTTTGACGGCTACGCGATCCACGAGGGCGACTACCTGGCTCTCTACGGCTCGGCCCTGTTCGGTACCTCCCGCGAGATTGGCAGCCTGCTGCGGGATATGGCAAAGAAGATTGCCAGCGAGGAAAAGGAGATCATCACGATCTTCTACGGCGCCGACATCGACGAGAAGACCGCCGAGGAAGCCCTCCGGATTTTCGAGGCCGTCTGCCCGGACGCCGAGATTACGCTGATCAACGGCGGCCAGCCGGTCTACTATTACATGATTTCGGCCGAATAACCGGCCCAGTTTAACAAAACCGCCCTCCTGTCATTTCAGGAGGGCGGTTTTGTCGGCGGAAAAACAATGGATAATTGAAAATGGAAAGTGGATACAGCCCGTAGGGGCATTCTGCAACCGGCCGTAGTGGCCTGTGACCAAACGGGCCATCGCGCGAAGCGCACAGGTTTTGAGCCGTTGATGTTACGGGGGTTATTTCTAGCTTCGCGTCACAGCGGCTATTACGGGTCAGCGGCAACTACGGGGATCATAGCCGCTATGGTCAGCGGCCACTACGGGGCTCAGTGATCCCTCATAAGCCCCTCTTATCCCCAAACCCCTAAAACTCCTCTCATGCCGGGTCCTGCAGCTCCTGGGCTTCAGTCTGGTTTTTCATGTGTTCAATCAGATCGGTCAGAAGGTTATACATGGGCTCGGAGACGCTGTCATAGTAGTGCTCGCGGTAGAACTTTACTGCCTGCAGACTGTCCAGCACCTCCCAGCGGGAGCATTCCAGCCGCTCCGAGGGTTCTGTGGAATAGGTCGGGGTGTAGCCCAGGTCCGTGATGACGATCTTGCCGCTGCGGCGGGCAAAGCGGACGCTGAGCATGCAGCCGCTTCTGGCGCCGCTGGTGTCGGCAACCGAAAGAAAATCCCCAAGACCATAGGCGATCACCGTGGTGCCGGTGGGAGAGGCCGGGTTCAGCTTCCGGTCGATGGGTCCAACATAGTGGGAATGGGTGCCTATGATCAGGCTGACGCCGTTGTCCATCAGGACTGAAGCGATCCGGCGCTGGGAGTCAGAGATCTCCTCAGTGTACTCGCTGCCCCAGTGTACCAGCGCGACGATAACGTCCGGACGCAGAGCCTTGGCCTTGTCGATGGTTCGGCTGATCCGGGACTCGGCCACTTCCGTATAATTCACGTCGTCTGTATAGAGCAGATTCACGCACCAGCCGGCCTCTTCTGGGATGCGCTGGTTGTTTGCCATGCCCTTGGTGAAGGCAACAAAGGCAAAGCGGATGCCGCCGACCTCGCGAATCAGGACGCCGCCGGTCTTATTATATTCCTCCTCGGAAACGCAGGTGCCCACCGCTCCCATGCCGGCCGCCTCGATCTCGGAGCGAGTCCGCGTCAGACCGGTGATACCATATTGGATGCTGCATGAATTGCCGGTCTGAAGAATGTCGAAGCCTGCCTCGGACAAGGCTGTCAGCAGGGAAGCGGGGTAGGTGAAATCATCCACCGCGGCGTCATCCGTGATATTGCCCTCCAAATTGCCTACCGTGAGATCCGCAGAGAAGAGCTTTGCAATTACTGAGCGGAAGCAGGGCGAAAAATCGAAGCCTGTGGATCCCCAGAAGGCTTCCTGCTCTGTTTTGCTCAGCGCAATGTCGCCGACGAAGCGGAGCGTGACAGAGGTCTCGTCCGGGCTCTGGGTTTCGTCGGGAACCTCTTCTGACTTTGCCATTCTGCCGATCAGCCAGATCAGGCCGCCGCCAAGCAGGGCGAGGATCAGGCACAGTGGAATCAGCCGCCGCAGCCGCGCCTTGCGTCTGGCGCGATTGGCGATCTTCCGGTCCTGCCGGAGGATGTCCTCCAGACTGTCGGTGCTCATCTGGCGCTGCATGTAATCTCTCCTTCCATGATAAGGACGTTCCGGTTTGCGGTACGGAACGGAAAGTATCTGTTTAGCCGGCTCAGACGCCACGTGCCGGCGGTATTATTTGGAACACGGGCTGTCGAGGACGCGGGCGATTACGAACATAAAGCATTTCGACCCGGCGCATATCATGCGCCCACGGTGCGAGACCAGCTTCGTAGCCTCTGACCGTTCCCGATCCCGACTGTTGCGCACAATGTGCGCCCCTACGGACCTTTCCGTGACCGGAAAACATGCCATCAAATACGCCTTCCTCTACGGATGGAGGGGCGATAGAACCGTTACAGCGGAAAACGGAAAAAACCCGATTGTTTATAAGATTTATGTTGGAAGTTTGCAGGATGTGTGATATAATAAAACAAATTTATCGCAAGGGGGTCGGGATATGCGCCGCAGCACTGTTTGCCGACTCTGCGCGCTGGTCTGCGTCCTGGCCCTGCTGCTGTCCGGATGCAAGGTTGTGAAAAAGCTGACCGGGCGTATGAATACGGAATCTGAAAATGAAAAGCTTCCCCGGAACCGGACAGATCCGGAGGCCTTCCGGACGCTGGAAAACGGCGCCGTGGACTATCCCGGCGCGGTGCAGGGGATCGACGTGTCCTCGCATCAGCGGGAGATCGATTGGCAGAAGGTCCGCGCTGACGGAATCTCATTTGCCATCATCCAAATCGGCTTCCGGGGCTACGGCGACGGCTCTCTCAACGAGGACGTCCGCTTCGCCTACAACTATGAGCAGGCTCGCGCTGCCGGAATCGCGGTGGGCGTCTACTTCTACTCCCAGGCACTCACCGAGGCCGAGGCAGAGGAAGAAGCGGATTTCGTACTGAAGACCCTGAACGGACGGAGCCTGCAGCTGCCGGTCTTCTATGACTGGGAGGACGTCTCCACGGGCAGGACGGCCGGCGCCGGCGGCTTTCAGGTCTCCGACTTTGCCCTGCGCTTCTGCCGGACCGTCGTGGGCGCAGGCTATAATGCAGGGGTCTACTTCAATCGGCGCGATGCCTATTTGCGGCTGAGACTGGGGGATCTGAAGGCCTTTGCCTTCTGGCTTGCGGAGTATGACGAGGCCCAGTCCTTCCGCTACGCAGTCCATTTCTGGCAGTACACCGGAAAAGGGAAGGTGGACGGCATTGAGCTGCCGGTGGACCGCGATCTGATGTATACCGACTCTGAAAGTCTGACGGAGGGTGCTCCATGAAGAAAACAACACTCGGCCGCGTCTTTGACAGGACGATGCTGCTCTACTTGGTTCTCGGCATTGTGAATTACGGAGTCTGCAACGCAATCATGCTCATCGTCCACCACGTGCTGCACGTGGACCGGACGCCAAGTCTCCTCCTGGAATTCTTCCTGCAGACCGGTATCTCGTTTCTGCTCAACCGCTATGTGACCTTCCGCGGGATCGAGATCTCCCGCTGGTGGCCGCTGAAGTTCGTAGTCTCGGTGGGACTGAGCTATCTGGTCGCGAAGGTCCTGCTGCTGCACGTCTTCGAATTTCTGATCATCCGTCGGCCGCTGTGTACGGTTGCGCTCTGGCTGCACCGGACGGTGGTACCGGACTCCGATTACGCGAAGTTCCTGGACAGTTTGGTCATGCTGGGCACGACCTTCATCTACTGTGTGGTAAACTACGTCGGTCAGCGCTACTATGTGTTCAGGCCTCGGAAGCAGGATACAGAATGTCCGATGCCACCGGCTGGTAGAACAGACGGCGGATCTGTTCCGGATCCTGCGTCTGACCCAGGATCCACATGAGCTTGCCTACCACGGCTTCCGTGGTCATGTCGTAGGCCTCCAGAATGCCGAGCCGGGTCTTGAGCCGGTTGCCCACCGAATAGACCGCCAGATCGCTGCCCTCGTTCTCCACCTGGGTTGTCATCACGATCGTCTTGCCCCTGGCCATCGCCTCGGCGATCCGGTCGTAGAATTCGGTGCCCCGGTATGAGGGCATGCCGCCCACGCCGAAGCTCTCGATGATCAGACCGTTGTTCTGGTCAAGCATCCAGCCCAGCAGTGCGCTGTCGGTGCCCGGGATCATCTTGAGCAGGGCCACCTTCGGGTCGAGCCGGTCGTAGAATGTTGGCCGCTCGGCGCAGGAGGGACGTATAAAGGGCAGTACGCGGCCGTCGCGGATATAGGCCAGTTCCGGATAGTTGATGCTGGAGAATGCCGCGAAGCTCTTGGTATGGGTCTTCCTGGCGCGGGTGCCCAGGATTACCTTACCGCTGAAGACAATCATCACGCCGCACAGATCGGAGCAGGCGCAGCGGAAGGCGTCCTCCAGGTTGATCTTGGAGTCGGTGTTGTCCGAGCCGATGGGCTTTTGCGCCCCGGTCAGGACGATAGGCTTAGGGCTGTCCTGAATCAGATAGGACAGAGCAGCCGCGGTGTAGGCCATCGTGTCGGTGCCGTGGATAATTACGAATCCGTCGTAGTCGTCATAGCTCTGGCGAATCGCCCGGGCCATCTGGACCCAGCGGGAGGGCGACATGTTGGTGCTGTCGATCGAGCAGAGCTGGTTGCAGGTCACATCGCAAAAGCTGCGGATCTGCGGCACCTGGCGCATCAGCTGGTCCGTGTTGAGCTCCGGCGTCAGGCCGTTCTCCTCCGGCTGAGAGGCGATGGTTCCGCCGGTTCCGATGGCAAGAATGCGTTTCATCATGCAGGTTACTCCCTTCAAGGCGTATCTCCATTTATTTTACACTACGTTTCGCCCAGTTTCAACCGTTCGGAGGTATCTTTTATGAAAAATCACAAAAAAGCGATCCTTTGGGATCTGGACGGCACCCTCTGGGACGCCTGCGAGACCGTGCGCGATGCCTGGAATGAAGTCTGCAGCGTCCGCGGCATTGACCGGGTTTTCTCCACCGAGGAATACCGCGGCTGGTGCGGGATGCTTCTGCCCGACATTGCGGCCGCTGCCTTCCCAAAGGCGGACCGTGCATGGCGCGAGGATTTGATCTACGAGCTGTGCGACGCCGAGTGTATCCCTCTGGCCCAGCGCGGCGGGCAGCTCTTCCCGGAGGAGATCCCGATCCTGGAGCAGCTGCACGAGGAATACTTCATGGCCGTTGTCAGTAACTGCGGCGACAACTACATCGAGGCCTTCTTTACCGGAAACCGGACCGGGCAGTATTTCGACGACTATGAATACGCCGTCCGCACCGGCCGCTGCAAGGGGGAAAACATCCGTCTGGTACTGGAGCGAAACGGAATTGAACAGGCTGTCTATATTGGCGATACGATCCTGGACTTCCAGGCCGCTCAGGAGGCCAGTGTCCCCTTCATCCACGCTGCCTACGGCTTCGGCCAGGCACCGGATGCGAAGCTCCGCGCCGAACAGTTTGCCCAGCTGCCAGAGCTGATCCGGTCGGTGCTGGGGTAGGGGACGAGTTCACCAGTCACCAGGGGAAGGATGTGCGTTCACAAGTTCGTCCGGGCGCATATCATGCGCCCATCGTGCGAGAGTTGTCCCGGTGGCTTTGACTGCTGCTCGTCCCGTGCTGTTGGCGCATGATATGCGCCCGGACGAAGGGAAAGCGAAGGAAATACGAACGGAAAACGGGGGATGGCCTTGCGGCCATCCCCCTTGCGGTTCGGTT
>CAMOLY010000046.1 GCA_946619065.1 uncultured Clostridia bacterium
GTCACCGACGACGGCTGCGGCATGGTCCGGGAGGACGCGAAGACGGCCTTCCTCCGCCACGCCACCTCCAAGCTCCGCAGAAGAGAGGATCTGGAGGCCATCGGAACCCTTGGCTTCCGCGGAGAGGCGCTGGCCGCCACCGCGGCGGTCAGCCGGGTGGACCTGCTGACCCGCGTGGAGGAGGAGCTGGAGGGCACCCGCCTGCACCTGGAGGCCGGAAAGATCCTGGAATGCGAGGACGCGGGCTGCCCGGTGGGCACAACGATCATTGTCCGCGACCTGTTCTATAACACCCCCGCCCGGATGAAGTTTATGAAGCGGGACTCGGTGGAGGCCTCCGCCGTGTTCTCCACCGTGCAGAAGCAGGCGCTGGCCCACCCCGAGATCTCCTTCCGTTTTCTCAAGGACGGCGCGCCAGAGCTGCAGACCCCGGGCGACGGGGCGCTGCTGTCGGCAATCTACGCCGTCCTCGGCCGCCAGACCGCCGGGGAGATGGTCCCGGTGGACAGCAAATGGGAAAATCTGTCCGTGTCCGGCTTTGTCTCCAAGCCGACCTCCTCCCGCGGAACCCGGTCCTACCAGCTATTTTATGTAAACCACCGTCTGATCCGCTCCCGGACCCTGACCGCCGCCCTGGAGGAGGCCTATCGCAATCAGATCATGGTGGGCCGCTTTCCGGCCTGCGTGCTGAATCTGACGGTTCCGCTGAGCGCCGTGGACGTGAATGTGCACCCGGCCAAGACCGAGGTCAAGTTCCTCAACGAGCGGGAGATCTTCGACTGCGTCCACTACGGCGTCAAGGGGGCCCTGAGCCGCGCCTCGGGCCAGGTCCCGATGCGCTTCCCCGAACAGAAGCCCGCGGCCGGGGCGCAGACGGAGCATCCCGCGCAGCCGGAAGCCCGCCCCGCGGCGACACCGCTGCCGACGCAGCCCGCCGCCGGCAAGGGAGGCGGGACATCCGCCGCGCCGAAGCCGAAACCCGATTTCTTCCGGCACCAGACTGCCGGGGAATTCCGGGAGGCCGCGAAGCCCGGAAAACCCGCAAAGCCTGCGATGGAGCCTCTGCACGCGGTGACGCGGCCGGAATACGAGCTGCTTGCACGGGTCCTGCAGAACGCGCCGCAGGCTGAGCCCAGCGCCGCGATGCGGGAGCAGACCTTCCCCAAGACCACGCTGCACAGCGAGCTCCGGCTCCCCGCCGAGGAGACCGCGCAGCAGACCCTGGATCTGCCGAAGGCGCCATCCTTCCGCTATCTGGGCGAGGTTCTGCACACCTATCTGATCGTGGAGCAGGCCGACGAGGTCATCCTGATCGACAAGCACGCCGCCCACGAGCGCATCAATTTTGAGCGTCTGCTGGCGCAGGGGACCCAGATCCTGGGCCAGACCCTGCTCAGCCCGAAGGCCTGCAGGCTTGACGGGGAGGAGGCCGCGCTGCTGCTGCAGAACCGGGAGCTTCTGCTGAGCCTTGGCTTTGATCTGGATGATCTGGGCGGGGGAGACGTCATCCTCCGGCAGATCCCCTCCGATCTGCGCCTGTCCGAGGCGGAGGCCGCCCTGTCCGAGATTGCCGGCCACCTGCGGGACGGAAAAATCGACACCCCAGAGAGCCTGCGCGAGGCCGCTCTGCACACCATCGCCTGCAAGGCTGCCATCAAGGGCGGCGACGTCACCGATCCGGCGGAGCTGGAGCGGCTGGCGGCCCAGGTGCTCGCCCGCCAAGACCTGAAATACTGCCCCCACGGCCGCCCGATCTGCGTGGTGCTGACCAGAAGGCAGCTGGAGAAACAATTCAAGAGGATAACATGAACAACGTAATTTGTATCTGCGGGCCGACGGCTTCCGGGAAGACCGGGCTTGCCGTGGCGCTGGCCGAAAAACTGAATGCAGAGGTGGTCTCCTGCGACTCCATGCAGATCTACCGGGGCATGGACATCGGCACCGCCAAGCCCACTGCGGCGGAGATGCGGGGGATTGCCCATCATCTGCTGGATGTGGCCGACCCCGGGGAGGACTTCTCGGTGGGCCGCTATGTGAAACTGGCCAGCGAGGCCATTGAGGAGATCCACGCCCGGGGAAAGACCGCGATTGTGGCCGGCGGCACCGGCCTGTATATGGACAGCCTGATCAAGGGCGAGGAATTTGCCCCGCCGTCCTCCGACGGCGAGCGCAAGTGGCTGGAGGACGCCGCCGAGCGCAAGGGCATCGAGTACGTCTACGAGATGCTCAAGGACGCCGATCCCGAGACCGCCGAGCGCCTTCACATCTCCGACCGCAAGCGCATCATCCGGGCCATGGAGGTCTTTCTGATCACCGGCCTGCCCCTGTCCTGGCACATCGCCGAGTCGAAGAAGCGGCCACCCCGCTATGAGCCCTTCTGGATCGGCCTGACCTTCCGCGACCGGGCGAAGCTCTACGCCCGCGTCGACGCCCGGGTGGACGAGATGCTGGACCTGGGGCTGGAGGCGGAGGTCCGCGCCCTGCTGGAGCGGGGCGTCGACCCGAAGGCCACCGCCATGCAGGCCATTGGCTACAAGGAGATGGCGGCAGCCCTGCGGGGCGAATGCACGGCGGCGGAGGCCGCCGCGAAGATCAAGCAGGCCTCCCGCAACTATGCCAAGCGCCAGCTCACCTGGTTCCGCCGCAACGAAAAGATCCACTGGATCTTCCGCGACGAGACCCCGGACGCTGCCGCCCGCGCGCTGAAGCTTCTGAAAGCCGACGAAAGAGCCTGAACCCTGTGCGTATCTCACAAAACAAGGAGTGTATTGATCCATGAAAATGAATCGTTTGCTTTGCATGCTACTGGTCTGCCTGCTGATTGTTGCCTGCGCCGGCTGCTCGAAGGAGGGCAGCGTGACGCCCCCGCCGGACGGCAGCGTAACGCCCCAACCGGACGGCAGCGTGACGCCCCCGCCGGACGGCAGCGCCGCGCAGACAGACCCTTCCCCCAATCCGACCGATCCCAAACCGGCCCTCGTCGGCGCGGCGACCCCGGAGGAGCTGGTCGAGCACATCGCCGCCTTTTTCCACGGCGGCTGTCAGGGCAGCGAGCTCGAGGGCTATTATAACCCGGACGCCTGGCTGGTTTATCTGCTGGCGGACGAGGACAAGCTGCCGGACTCCGCCGACACCATGGAATCTGCCATGGACGTGATTGCAAAAATGCACGAGGGCGAGCAGGCCCTGCGGGCGGCCTATCCGGAATTTGCGCAGGAGCTGATGGACGAGTTTGATCTGGAAGACGGGGAGGAAAATCTCCAGGAGTTCTTCGACGATCTCGCCTGGGATCTGGAAAACGGGGAGATCTCTGCGGAGGATCCGGATTATGATACGCTGCGCCGGATGGTTGCCGACCGGGACAAGGGCACGGATTATCTGTGCGCAAACTATCCGGACTTTCTCGACCTCATCCATCAGCACGGCATCTGTCTCGGTCTGCAGGACGGGCTGGATTACATTCTGGCCGCTGCCGCCGATCTGCGCTGGCTGGGCGACGATTCCGAATCCTTCAGGGATTCCGAATTCACCTTTGATTCCTCCCGCGTATTCGAGCATTCGTACGGCTTTTTCTCAACGCAGATCTCTTCTGCGGACCTCCCGTCGAATCCGCTTCTCATGGATATGATCTACTATTGCGCCGACGGCCGCTATCTGCTGGCGAATCTGAATTTTGTGGTCAGCTCCTACGGCGGATAAGCGGCGGCGCGTTCTGCGGCGGTTCTTTCCCCGCCGCCCCATCGTCCGACTGCATCTGACAGCCCCGCCGTGCTATCATTCGGGTATTCCATTACATAGAAAAGGGGTACTCAAATATGGCAATCGGCGAAAATTTACAGGATTCTTTTCTCAACGAAACCCGCAGAGAGCATCAGCTTGTGACCGTCTTTCTGATGAACGGCTTTCAGATGAAGGGCGTGGTCACCGGCTTTGACAGCTTTGTGGTCTGCCTGGTCTCCGACGGCAGGCAGCAAATGATTTACAAGCACGCGATTTCCACCATTGTGCCGGCGCATCCGATCCGGTTCAAGGCGGCGGATCCCGCATTGCCCTGACCGGCGCTTCGGCGCCTCCGGGGAAATCGCAAAGGAGGCGCCATGAAGGGCGAAAAGTTTCTTCGCATCATCGTGATCCTGCTCATCGTCGCAGTGGCGGGTTATCTGCTGATTTCCCTGATCCCGGACCCGACGAACAGCTACACGACCTATAAGGCGGTGCATTACGAAGTCGGCGGTATTTCAACCTCCGGCTTTGTGGTGCGTTCCGAACAGCCGGTCACGGGCGGCGCCGGCTCCATTGTGGTCCTTACCCGCGCGGAAGGGGAGAAGGTCGCCAAGGGCTACCCGGTTGCGTCCACCTTCCGCGACGAATCCGCCCGGGACCGCCAGGACCGGATCGACCGTCTGGAGCAGGAGCTGGCCCAGATGAACTACGCCTATTCGTTCTCATCCTCCGGCGCGGACTCTGCGACGCTGGACGCCGACATTCTGCATCTGATGAATCAGGTGACCATCTATCATGCCAGGCGGGAGAACGAATTTGCCGACAGCGCGGCGGAGGACCTGAAATCCACGGTCCTGCGCCGGTATCTGAGCGCGGACGACGCCAAGACGCTCTGGCAGCGCATCTCCGAGACCAAAGAGCAGCTCAACGAGCTCTACGCCCAGGCAAAGGCCGAATCCGGCACCGTGCGCGCACCGGTCTCCGGCTACTTTTCCGGGATGACCGACGGCTACGAGGGCGTTCTGACTCCGGACTTTCTCGAGACGGCCACGGTCTCGCAGTTTCGCGCGGCCCGGCCCGATCAGGCCGCTGTGGCCGGTGCGATCGGCAAGCTGGTCACGTCTCCGAAATGGTACTACGTCGCAGTCGTCAGCCCGAAGGAGATCTCCGGGATCAAGCTCGGAGACCGCATTGACGTCAGCTTTGTCTATGATTTTTACCAGGCAGTCCGGATGCGGGTCGAGCGCATCAGCCCGTCGGAGGACGGCGAGTGCCTGCTGATTCTGTCCTCGCAGCAGTCCATTCAGAACGCGGTCTCCACGCGGAAACAGACGGCTGACCTGCTGACGGAGGAGATGTCCGGTCTTCTGGTCCCGAAGGCGGCCATCTATGCCGATCCGGACGGGACCAGCTGCGTCTATGTGCTCGACGGCGCCACCGCCCGCAAGAAGACCGTCCAGATCATCAAGGACATCGGAGAGCAGTATCTTGTCACCCTCGACCGCTCCAGCATCGCCAACCTGTGGCCGGAGGATGAAGTCATTCTGACAAAAGAAAAAATGTATGACGGAAAGGTTATGGTAAAATGAGTATTTCGGAAAATGTCGCTTCGATCCGCGCGAGGATCCGGGCCGCGGCGGAGGCCGCGGGACGCGACCCCGGGGAGATCACCCTGCTGGCCGCCACAAAGATGAACGACGCCGAGCGCGTCCGTGAGGCCATCGCGGCCGGCGTGGACGCCTGCGGAGAGAACCGGGTGCAGGAGCTGGTGCAGAAAAAGCCCCTCGGCGCCTACGAGGGAAAGCCCCTCCACTTCATCGGCCATCTGCAGCTCAACAAGGTCAACAAGGTGGTCGGAGCCGTCGACGTGATTCAGTCCGTGGACCGGATGGAGCTTTTGGAGGCGGTCAGCCAGGCAGCGCAGCGGCGCGGGATCTGCCAGAAAATCCTGCTGGAGATCAACATCGGCGGCGAGGAGCAGAAATCCGGCTTCACGCCGGAGCAGGCCCTGGAGCTGGCCTCCCACATGGGAGATTATCCCGGCGTCAGCCTGCAGGGGCTGATGGCAATTCCGCCCATTTCCGAGAAAAAGGGTGATAATTGTAAATATTTTGAAAAAATGCGTAATCTTTTTGTTGACATTCAGGAGAAAAAATACGATAATGTCTCCATGGTATGTCTGTCAATGGGCATGACCGACGATTTTGAGGACGCCATTGCCGAGGGCAGCACCATGATCCGTGTGGGGACCGCGATTTTCGGCGCGAGAAACTACAACAAATCATAGATTTACAGATATACAGGAGGTAGCGCACATGGGCCTGATGGACGAACTGAAGAAACTGACCCGCCCCTACAGCGAAGAAGACGACGAATACGATTACGACGATGAGGCCGACCTGGATCAGGAGCCTGCTCCGGAACCCGCTCCTGCCCAGCAGTCCACCCGCCGTTCCGCCTACACCGCGCCGGCGCAGAAGGATACCGGCCGTCGTTCCGGTCCGGCCAAGGTCGTGAATCTGAACAACAACAATTCTGCAATGCAGGTGATCCTGGTCAAGCCCGACCGCTTTGACACGGTTTCCGAGATTGCCGATCATCTGCGCGACAAGCAGTCGATCGTTCTGAACCTGGAATCCACGAACAAAGACGTCGCCCGCCGCCTGGTGGATTTTCTCTCCGGCGTGGCCTATGCCCTCGACGGAAAGATCAAGAAGGTGGCCATTTCCACCTACATCCTCACCCCCTACAATGTGGAAATTGTAGGCGATCTGGCAGAGGAGCTGGAAAACAGCGGCGTCTACTTCTGATCCGGAAACGCAGAAAGGAGGGCTTGCGATGCTGACTCCACAGGACCTACAAAACGTCACGTTTGAAAAGGCCAAGCTCGGCGGCTATCAGATGCAGTCCGTGGATGAATTCCTGGAGCCGCTGATCGACGACTATGTCGCCCTGTACAAAGAAAACGCGGTGCTCAAGAGCAAGATGCGCCTTCTGGTCGAGCGCCTCGAGGATTACCGCGACAGCGAGGCCAGGATCAAGGCGGACATGGACGAGACCCGCAGCGCCTGCGACGCGATGCTGGCCGACGCCAGGCGCCGGAGTGAAGAGCTGCTCCGCAAGGCCAAAGAGGACGCGCAGGAAGAAAACCGCAATCTCGATTCCGCGGTCGCCGGGGAACAGGAACGCCTGCAGCGCGCGAAGGCTGCCACGGCGGAGTTTGTGGCGGCAGTTCAGGCCCAGCTTGCCCGTCAGAAGCAGAGTCTGGAGATCCTGATGAGCATGGATCTGCCCGCGTCCGAGCCTCCGAAGCCTGCCAAGCGCGCCTATGATTACGAATCCGAGGCCGAACCGGTCCGGCAGGACGCCGGCCAGATTGCAGCCCAGATCGAGGAAAATGTTGGCAAAATCACCGGCGGCTATCCGAATCCCGACCTGAGCGCCACCACCCGCGTGATGACGCCCATCGACCTGGACCGCCGGACCACGGAGAAATTCGCGGATCTGCAGTTCGGCAAAAATTATCACAATTAAATCATCCTGCGATGAAGGGAACGTGTGAAACCGCAGCGCGCGCAGAGAGCTGCCGGTCGGTGTAAGGCAGCGGCGAACGGCTTCACGGATCCTCCCCGAGCATCCCGCCCAAAGGCCCAGGCCGAGTAGACCGGGACGGTTCACGTCCGTTATCCCGTGTCAAGCGGCCATGGCCCTGCCATGGCAATAAGAGTGGTACCGCAGAGGGGGCTCCCTTTGTCTCTTAAGGAGACAGAGAGAGCCCTCTCTCTCAGTGAAAAGTGAACGTTGAAGCGTGAAACGTTTCGGCGCTTTTCAATTCGCGATGTAACTGTTCAGTCGCTCTCCGCGTCGCAGTGGCCGCTGTGGTCAGCGGCCACTACGGGTCAGCGGCCACTACGGGTCAGCGGCCACTACGGGTTAGCGGACACAGCGGGGGTTATGCAGCCCCCGTAGTGGCCCGTGACCACACGGGCCATAGCGCGAAGCGCTTTCCCGGTTTCTTCCAACCGTTTCCCTTCGGGGTTATGGCCTGACGGGGGTTATGGCTGACGGGGGTTATGGCTGACGGGGGTTATGGCCGCTGTGGTCAGCGGCCACTACGGGTCAGCGGCCACTACGGAACTACTGAATAAGTACTTCGCGATTTGAAAAACGCCACAACGATTCATTCTTCACTTGATAGAAAATCATCCGATAAGGAGAATCTATATGGACTATAAAAACACCATCATCACCCCGAAGACCGACTTTCCGATGCGCGGCGGGCTGCCGCAGCGGGAGCCGACGATGCTGGAAGCCTGGCAGAAGATCGACGTCTACAACGAGCTTCGCAGGAGAAACGCCGGCAAGCCCCGCTTCATTCTGCACGACGGCCCTCCGTTCTCCAACGGCGACATCCACATGGGCCACGCGCTGAACAAGACCCTCAAGGATTTCATCATCCGCGAGAAGGCGATGCGCGGCTTTGACACGCCCTATGTACCCGGCTGGGACAACCACGGCATGCCCATCGAATCCGCCATCATCAAAAAGAACAAGCTCAACCGCAAGACCATGCCCGTTCCCGAATTCCGCAAGGCCTGCGAGCAGTTTGCCCTCGACTTTGTGGACCGCCAGCGCAAGGGTTTTGAGCGGCTCGGAATTGTGGCCGACTGGGAGCATCCCTACCTGACGATGGACAAGGCCTTCGAGGCCGAGGAGGTCAAGGTCTTCGGCGAGATGTACCGCAAGGGCTATATCTACAA
>CAMOLY010000047.1 GCA_946619065.1 uncultured Clostridia bacterium
ATTCCTGCCGCGCAAAATAATCATCCCCCGGCTGCTGCCGGGGGATGATTATTTTATTCTTTTACTTTGCGACCTTGACCTTCAGCGCCTGGCCGGCCTTGAAGGCGGGAACGCGGGTCGCGGGAACGGTGACGGTCTCGCGGGTGCGGGGGTTCTTGGCAGTGCGGGCGGCACGCTCTTTGGTCTCGAAGGTACCGAAGCCGACGACCTGGACCTTTTCGCCGTTGGCGAGCGTCTCGCTCAGGGTCTCAAACACGGCGTTGACGACCTTTTCGGCGTCCTTCTTGGTCATTTCGGTCTTTGCAGCGACAGCGGCTGCGAGTTCGGTTTTATTCATGTTGTTACCTCTTTCCTGTTTTTCGAAGTCCTGCTAAATCTATCATATTTTGTTCTGTTTGGCAAGAGGAAATTCAGGAAAATCGGGCTGTTTTTTATGAGATTTTCAGGATTTTTGCAATCTTGTCGCCCTTTGGCAGAAGCCTGCAGTCGTCCTTCGTGATGATTTTCAGAAGCAGGACCAGGACGGCGTAGACGACGACGGCAACAAGGATCGCTCCGGCCGCGCGGATGGCAGCCGAGAGACCGGCCCCGGCCAGGACCCGGTTGACCAGCCAGGCGACAGCGCCCATCAGCACGGCGGCCACAGCGGATTTCCACACGTTGCGGAGCACCGCAGGCGGGCGGCGCAGCACCCGCTTCATCGCAAAGACGTCCAGTCCGGAGATCAGCAGATAGCAGGCCAGCGTGCCGAGGGGCGCGCCGACAATGTTGATCTTCGGATTGCCCACCAGGACGAAGTTGACGATGACCTTCACGATGCCGCCGATGGCCAGGTTCAGAACCGGCAGATAGACGTAGCCGTGGGCCTGGAGGATGGCCGTGACAATCAGCACCAGGGAGTTGATGCCGACGCAGACGCCGAGGATCCGCATCAGCTTGGCTGCCAGGACGAGATCCGCCCCGGCGTAATGGCCCAGGAAGCCCATGATCGGCTCGGCCAGGACGATCAGGCCCACGGAGCAGGGCATGGCAATCAGGCTGGTGACGCGGATGGCGGATTCCGCCACGGTATTGGCTGCCCGGGAGGCCCGCCGCGTGAGCTGCTCGGTGATCGCGGGAATGACGCTGATGGTCAGCGGGGTGATGAAGGCGCAGGGCATGTTGAAAATCGTCTGGCAGAAGTTGTAGATGCCCTTCATGTCGTTGGCCATCTTCGTGGCAAAGCCCGCCGCGCCCTTGAGCCGGGCCATGTAGACCGCGCCGTCGATGGCAATAATGAGCTGCATGCCCGCCGCGCCGAGGGTGATCGGAACGGCAATGGAGAGCAGCTGCCTGGCCGTCTGCTTCCGGGGCAGGACGGTCTCATCCTCGCAGAACTCGGCGTCCAGCTCCGCCATGGCCCTGCGGCGCTTCTGCACCAGATAGAGGTAGGAGGCGACGGTGGAGGCCGTCACGCCGAGGATGGCGCCGCCGGCCGCGTAGATCATGCTGCCGGTCTGCTTCTTGAAGATCCAGGCCGCAATCAGACCGACGGCCAGCTTGACCAGGGCCTCCAGGACCTGGGAGATCGAGGTGGGCATCATGTTGGACTGGCCCTGGAAGAAGCCGCGGTCGGCGGAGATCAGGCTGATGAAGAGGACGGCGGGGCTCAGACAGAGGATGGCAAACCAGCTCTCCTTCTGGCTCATCACCGAGGAAAGCTGATGGCAGAGGATGGCCATGCCGCCCGCGCCGACGACGCCGAGGATCAGAAAGACCAGGCGCGAAACGCTGTAGACCTGGCGGATCTGCCGGGTCCGGCCCAGGGTGCGGGATTCGGAGATCATCCGGGACATGGCCACCGGCAGTCCGGTGGTGGAGACCATCAGCAGCACCGCGTAGATGTCGTAGGCGGTATTGAAATAGCCGAAGCCGCTTTTGCCGAGCAGGCGGTTCAGCGGAATTTTATAGATCGCACCGATCACCTTGACGGCCGCCGTGGCCAGCGCCAATACGGCCGCGCCGCCGAGGAAGGTCTGTTTTTGATTGTTGGATGCTTTCTGCAAGGCAGTCATTCCTTTCCGTAGGGAATAGGCAACAGGCAATAGGCAATATAAGTGACGGCCCAAATCTTTGATTTGGCTGCCGGAACTTATGCAGAGCAGGAGACGGGGAATGCGAGTCACCTGTCACCGCAGCGGCCGCTGCGACGCGAAGCCCGTAGGGACCGCTGACCCGTAGGGACCGCTGACCCGTAGGGACCGCTGACCCGTAGTGGCCGCTGACCACAGCGGCCATAACCCCCGTCATGCAAATCCGCAGCAAAGCGCTTCGCGCTATGGCCCGTGTGGTCACGGGCCACTACGGTCGATGCGGAACATTTCGTCCGGGCGCATACCATGCGCCCACAGAGCGGGACCGGGAACGATCAAAACCACCGGAGCCACTCTCTCACCGTGGGCGCACAGTGTGCGCCCCTACGGAGCGGGATGTTTCCCTTTCGTCCGCCCCGTAGTGGCCGCTGACCTCGTAGTGGCCGCTGACCTCGTAGTGGCCGCTGACCTCGTAGTGGCCGCTGACCACAGCGGCCATAACCCCCGTCAGCCATAACCCCCGTCATGCAAACCCGCAATAAAGCGCTTCGCGCCATGGCCCGTGTGGTCACGGGCCACTACGGGAGGCTGCATAACCCCCGTCAGCCATAACCCCCGTCAGACAAACGGGATTCGGCAACAGACAATCGGGGGGCGGGGGATGCGCGTCATCAGGGACCAGTCTCTGGTCCCTGGTCCCTGTCCAGAAACACCGTCGGCATGGCGTATTCGGCCAGCTCGCGGACGACGGCGTCGAGGTCGATGGTCTCGTATTTGCCCGCGGCGTAGAGGATCCTGCCGCGGACCATTGTCATCAGGACGTCGCCGCCCCGCGCAGAGTAGCACAGATGGGACATGACGTCGTGGCAGGGCATCAGATGGGGGCTGGTGAAGTCCAGGAGGATCAGGTCGGCGTCCATGCCGGGCTTGATCATCCCGCACTCGGCCTCCCGGCCCTGGGCGCGGGCGCCGCAGACCGTGGCCATCATCAAAGCCGCCTGGGGCGGCAGGGCGGTGGGGTCCCCAGTCAGGCTCTTGGCCAGCAGGGACGCCGCCTTGATCTCTTCGAACAGATCCAGATTGTTGTTGGACGAGGCGCCGTCGGTGCCGAGGGCCACGTTCATCCCGGCCTTCACCATGGCCAGCACGTCGGCGCGGCCGGAGGCCAGCTTCAGGTTCGAGACCGGGCAGTGCACCGCAGTCACCTTCCGCCGGGCCAGCAGGGCCCGGTCCTCGGGCTCGAGCCAGACGCAGTGGGCGGCCTGGGTCCGCACGCCGAAGACGTTGTGGCAGTCCAGCAGCTGGGCCGGGGTCAGGCCGTATTTCTCCTTGCAGGCCTCGTGCTCCCGCCGGGTCTCGGACAGGTGGATCTGCATGCCCAGGCCCTCGTTGATCGCGTACTCCGACAGGGCGTCCCAGAGCCGGGCGTTGGAGGTATATTCGGCGTGGACCGAGGCCTCCACCCGGATGCGGCCGTTGTCATAGCCGTGCCAGCGCCGGTGGAGGTCCACCAGCTCGCGGCACTTCTCGTTGCGCTCAAAGTCGAAGTCCTCGTCAAACATCACAATGCCCCGGGCGAGGTTGGCCTTGATGCCGGACTCGGCCGCCGCCTCGGCAATCGCGCCGCAGTGGTCGTACATATCCGAGACCGAGGTGGTGCCGAAGCGCAGGCACTCGGCAATCGACAGCAGGGTCGCGGCCTTGACCGCCCGGTCGTCCAGCCGCGCCTCCCGGGGGAAGATATAGTCGTTCAGCCAGGTCTGCAGATCGTGGCCGTCGGCATAGCCCCGCAGCAGGGACATCGGCAGATGGGTGTGGCAGTTGATCAGACCGGGCATCAGAACCAGGCCCTCGCCGTTGACGATTTTCCGGGGCTGCTCCTTCGGCGCGGTCTTCGCCAGCCAGGAGATCTTCCCGTCCGTGACGCCGACAAAGGCGCCGAAGTACACGTGCAGCGCCTCGTCCATCGTGACGGCGGTGACGTTGGAGAATAAGGTGTCCATAAGCGCTCCTTTTGGTCGCAATGATTGAAGTACGCTTCGCGTATGAAGGATCCGCTGGCGCGGATATGAAGTACGCTTCGCGTATGAAGTGTGCTTCGCAAATATTGCCGCAGGCAATACTTCATATCGCGCAGCGATACTTCATATCACGCAAGTGATACTTCATATCGCGCAGCGATCCTTCATCCCTCTCCCTTCGGCAGAAACTCCTGCCGCAGGAGGCTGGTTTCCGGCAGCTGCATCGGGTCGATGGGCGTGAAGGCCTCCAGCCCCTCCAGGACCAGGTCCACCAGCTTGGGCTGGGGGTGCTTCTCCAGCTCCAGCAGCATCGGCTCCGCAATGGGGCGGAAGGCCGCCACCTCGTAGCCGTGGGTGGTGTCGATGGCGTAGTGGGAATCCTTCTTGTAGGGCGAAATGTAGACCTTTTCGCCCCGGCGGACGTTTCGCCACATCCCCAGCGTCTCCTCGGCGGTGGAGGAGCGGAAGTTGAAGTCCCGCACGATCCGCCGCAGCAGGCGCATCCAGACCCGGTCGAAGATCTCAACGTCGTCCTCGTAGACCGAGGAGGCCGTGGAGATAAAGATGCGGGTGGCCTCCGGCTTGCGCTGGGTCAGCATCGGGTTGAGACCGTGGATGCCCTCGAAAATGACCACCTCGTTCTCCTGCAGGCGCAGGGGCTGAAAGTCGGTGGGCGACTGGACCTGACGCCGGAAGTCGAAGTGCGGAATCAGGATCTCGCTGCCCCGGTCGAGCAGCTCCAGATGCTGGCTCAGCAGGTCCAGATCCAGGGCCTCCGGCGCCTCCAGATCGGGATCGCCCCGACGGGTGGTGGGGAAATCCGGGTCGAACCGCGGGCGGTAGTAGTCGTCCAGCGAAACCATGTGGGCAAAGATGCCCCGGGCCAGCAGCGCGTCGCGGACGCGGCCGGCGGTGGTGGTCTTGCCGGAGGAGGAGGGCCCGGCCAGCAGAACCACCTTGCTCTGATGCAGCCGGTCGGCCACCACGGCGGCGGCCTCCTCCACGCGGCGCTGATACAGCGCGTCGCACTCGGCCACGTAGCCGGCCGGGTCGCTGTTCAGGCGGGCGTTGATGTCAGATAATTCCAAACGCATGTTTCATACCTCATTTATCACAGTGTTGTCCTGCATCTCCGCCTCCCCGCTCCCCAGCGCGGAGATCAGCTCCCGCTTGGCGCGGAGAACGTCGTCGATGCGCTCGACGTATTCCTTCGGATACTTGGGATTGCATTGGCGGACCAGCTTCGCAGCGCCGAGCATGCGCTTGCTCACCGCGCCGCCGCCGAGGGCGAGGATGCTGTGCAGCTCCTCCATCATATAGATGTTGTACAGGCAGGCGTCCGCATCGCGGCACCAGCCGACGTTTTCGAAGCTGCCCGACATATACTTCTGCCTGTAAAGATAGTAGGGCTCATAGCCCCGGGCGGAGAGCGCGCGGTTGGCGGTCTCCACCATGGCTTCCACGGCCGCCTGGTCCGGCAGGGCGCTCCGGTGCTCGAAGAGGTAGGCGCCCTTTTTCAGCGTCAGGGTGTGGACCGTGACGTTGGACGGCTCCAGGTCCAGCACCCGCCGCAGAGAAGCCTCGAAGCTCCGGGGATCGTCGCCGGGCAGACCGGCGATCAGATCCATGTTGATGCTCCGGAAGCCGGCCTCCGCCGCCTGGGCATAGGCGCGCTCGATGTCGGCAGCCGTGTGCGGTCTTCCCACCGCCCGGAGCACCGCGTCGTTCATCGACTGGGGGTTGATGCTCACCCGGCCGGCCCCGCACGAACGGATCACCCGGAGCTTTTCCGGGGTCACGGTATCCGGCCTGCCGGCCTCCACCGTATATTCTATCAGGCGGCCCAGGTCAAAATGCCTCGCAATCGCCTCCATCAGAATTTTCAGCTGCTCCGCCGACAGGGTCGTGGGCGTGCCGCCGCCGATGTAGAGGGTGCGGACGTGCCGCCCGGCTACCCGCAGGGCCCCGCCCACGGTCTCGATCTCCCGCAGGAGGCAGGCAAGATAGGGCTCCAGCAGGGCGCCGGCGCTGCCGATGGTCTGGCTGACGAAGGAGCAGTAGGCGCAGCGGGTGGGACAGAAGGGGATGCCCACATAGACCGACAGGTCCTCCGGCGCCAGCACAGACGCGGCCCGGACCGAGTACCCGCTGGCGGTGACGCAGAGGCTCCGCCGCGCCGGGGAGACGAAAAACACGTCCCGCAGCAGCCGGTCGGCGCTTTCGGGGGTGCCGCCGGCCAGCAGATGCCGGGTGGTCAGCTTGGTGGGCCGGACCCCGGACAGGGCCCCCCAGGGGGGCGGCGCGGGCAGGTGCGGCAGGGCCGCCAGATAGTAGCTCCGCTGCAGGATCCGCCGCCGCAGGGCGTAGGTCTCCTTTTCCCGGGCGAGCCGCTGGACGGCGCGGGTGGTCACCCCGTTCCGGGTGATCTTCGCGGTGGCTGTCAGATATTTTTCCCCGTAACTGAGCCGCGATACCGCCCCGTCGCCCCGGAAGGGGGACTCGCAGTATTCCATCGGCTCCAGCGGGAACAGGCAGAGCTGCAGCTGCTCCAGGGCGTAGCGGTCGGTGTGACCGGAGAGGTAAAGCTTCATTGCGGTATCCTTATTCTCTGTTCCTTCTTCACTCGATTCGGCGAAGCGCCATCTGAAGAAACGGGTTCGTTTCCCGTTCCGCTGCCAGCGTCGTCTCCTCCCCGTGGCCGGGGTAAACCGTGTAGTCCCCCGCCAGCTCCGCCAGACGGCGGAAGGAGCGGATCATATCCGCCGGGCTGCCGCCGGGGAGGTCGGTGCGGCCGCAGGAGCCGGCAAACAGGGTATCCCCCGAAAAGAGCAGGTCTCCGCAGAGGAAGCAGACGCTGCCCGGGGTGTGGCCCGGGGTGTGCAGGACCTTCACCTGCGTCCCGGCCAGGTCCAGCACGTCTCCGTCGGCCAGGTCCCGGTCCGCAACAAGCCCTCTGTTCAGCGGGAGAGGGAGATCCCGGTCCGCCGGATGCACAAAGACCTGCGCGCCGGTCAGCTCCCGGATCCGCTTCACGTCGCCGCAGTGGTCAAAATGCCCGTGGGTCAGCAGGATCCCCCGGACCTTCAGCCCCAGCGCTCCGATCCGGGCCGCCGCCGGCTCCGCGTCGTCGCCGGGGTCGATGACCACAGCGTTTTTTGTGGTTTCGTCATATAACAGATAGCAGTTGGTCCCGATGGACCCGACCGGAAGGGATGTGACTGTCATAAAGGCACCTCTAAAACGAATGAAACTATGAAAAAATGAAAAAATGAAAAAATTATGGTATTTTCCATATCTTCGATATGGAAAATGAATTTCAATCGTCCCGAAGGGACACCGAAATAGTTTCATCGTTTCATAGTTTCATATTTTCATTTAATTTCCTACGCCAAATCTCCCGAATCCACCACAATGGTCACCGGGCCGTCGTTGACGCTTTCCACCTGCATGTCCGCGCCGAATTCGCCGTGCTGGGGCGGGCAGCCCAGACGGGCGCATTCGGAGAGGAAAAATTCGTACAGCGGGATCGCGACGGAGGGATCTGCGGCCCCGGTGAAGCTGGGGCGCCGGCCCTTGCGGACGTTTCCGTAGAGGGTGAACTGGCTCACCACCAGCACCTGCCCGCCCACCGATTCGAGGCCCAGGTTCATCTTCCCCGCCTCGTCACAGAAAATCCGCAGGCCCAGGAGCTTTTCGGCCAGCTTGGTCGCGTCCTTTTTCGTGTCGTCCGGCCCGATCCCCAGCAGGATCAGAAACCCGGTCCCGATCTGTCCGTTGACCCTGCCGTCGATGGTCACCGACGCGGAGGAAACTCTGGTTAGTACTGCTCTCATCGAATGGTTCTCCTGTAAGATTCGGGGGATTTCGTTTCGTCCGGAGACAGCGTTTCGTCCGGAGACAGGGTTTCGTCCGGGCGCACACCGTGCGCCCACGGCGCGAGACGAGCTCCGTTGGTTTTGATCGTGACAAATCCCGTTCTGTGGGCGCATGATATGCGCCCCGACGGACAAGCACGCAACCCACCGTAGTGGCCCGTGACCACACGGGCCATAGCGCGAAGCGCAAGTTGCTTGCGGTGCGGGTATTACGGGGGTTATGGCTGACGGGGGGTATGGCCTGGCGGGGGTTATGGCCGCTGTGGTCAGCGGCCACTACGGGTCAGCGGCCACTACG
>CAMOLY010000048.1 GCA_946619065.1 uncultured Clostridia bacterium
TTCTCGCGCTGTCTGGAATACTTCGCGACGCCCTTGGCCCACTCCCGCTTGCGGCGCAGCATTTCCTCCCGGCTCTCCGCCTCCGCGTGCAGCTTTTGCCAGCTCTCCCAGCGTGCGGGGTCAAGCTCCCCCGCGTTGATTGCCGCCCGGATGGCGCAGCCGGGCTCCCGCAGATGGCGGCAGTCGGAAAAGCGGCACTTGCCGAGATACCGCTCCACGTCCGCAAAGCTGTCTGCCAGGCCCTCGGAGGCCTCCGCCATGCCCAGCTCCCGCATTCCCGGGGTGTCGATCACCAGCGCGCCGCCGGGAAGGCGGATGAGCTGGCGGTGGGTGGTGGTGTGACGGCCTCTGCCGTCCTCCTCCCGGATGCCGCTCACGCGCATGATCTCCTCGCCCGCCAGGGCGTTGACCAGGCTGGACTTGCCCACGCCGGAGGAGCCGAGGAAGACCAGGGTCTTTCCGGGTTCCAGATAGGGGGCCAGCGCGTCCAGGCCGAAGCCCGTATGCGCGCTGACCGCGTGGACGTTCACGCCCGGAGCGACTTCTTCCGCCTGGGCCAGACAGCGCCCACGGGAAGGCGCCAGATCCGCCTTGGTCAGCAGGACCACCGGCACGGCTCCGGACTGCCAGGCCATGGTCAGATAGCGCTCCAGGCGCCGCGGATTGAAGTCCTGGTTCAGAGACTGCAGGATCATGACGTAGTCGAAATTCGCTGCGACGGCCTGATCCCGCGGGACAGGTCCGGGCTCTCTCCGAAGGAAGCAGCTCCGCCGGGGCAGGGTCGCGAGGATCTGACTGTCGCCGCTTTCCAGATAATTCACCATCACGTAATCGCCGACGGTGGGGAAGCGTTCCGTTCCCAGATAGTATTCTTTCGTTTTCAGCCGGGCATAGGCCGCGCCCCGGTCGCAGACGATCTCATAGCGCTCCTTATGCTGGGCGGTGATGCGGGCGGGAATCCCGGGCAGAGTTTCCGTATTCGGTACGGTTCCGTAATCGTTCAAATTCAAGTTGGACCTCCTCCATATTCAGCTCGTTGAAAAGTTGGATTGAAACATTCGGGTAAACGTAACTGGTAATGTTATGCATCATACATCCCTCCTTTTTCCGGCAAACTGAAAATGGGCGCAAAAATACCGCAGCGAAGCAGCTCCCGTCCATGGCTGCGTCCTGCGGTTGCCATATCTCCGAAAGTTACTTAAAAACGGCGCGCCAAAGAGCGGGGATCCCCCCGATCCGGTTTTGCGCCTGTATTCAGTTAGCCGTATCTGACCTCACACACAGTCATCAAAAAACTCCTTTCCCGATCCGCTTCTGCGAATCGTAATAGATCCAAGTTGATTTACTTGCGCTTTTCGTTGGCCCGCTTCATAAACTTTTCCACCTGGATGATGAAGCGCTCGTGGGTGCCCTCACCCACCAGGCCGAAGGCGTCGTAGACCTTGACGTCGAAAACCAGCCGTCTGCGATCCACCAGGCTCAGCTCGCTTTCGCACCAGACCTGCAGGCCGATGGGCGTCGCCGCCAGGTGGCGGACGTTCAGCGCCGTGCCGACGGTGCCCTCGCCGGGCTGCAGTTCGGAGACGACGCTCTTCCATGCGGTCTCCTCGATCAGCGCGATCATGGCCGGGGTGGCGAACACGTCAAGCTCGCCGCTGCCCAGGGCGCCGGCGCACTTGTCCTTGGTAACGGTCAGTTCGATCCTGCCTTTGATTCCGGGTTGCAGCATATTCATTCTCCTTTTCTCCGCAGCCGCCCTGCGGACTGCCGGATCCTGTTCTGCAAGACTGGAGAACAGGATAAAAATCACTGATTGCCGTTCTGCGCGGCGGAGGCGAAAGCGCTTCCGCCGATCGGAGCGAAGCGCAAGCCTCAGGCCTTTGCCGTGGGGATGCTCTCCAGCAGGCAGACGACGTCTCTGACCGTCTGCAGCTCCATTGCCTGAGATTCGTCGATGCTCACGGAGAATTCGTCTTCAAACTCCGCCAGCAGGCTGATGAGTTCCAGGGACGACAGGCCCAGATCCCCGATCATGCGGGAATCGGCGGTGATGGATTCGGCGGGGATATCGGTATAATCAGACAGAATATGGATCACTTTTTCTAACATAGGTTGCCTCTGAAAAATAGAAAGAATAGGGGTGACAGGGATCGTGTTATCGCTTTCCGCGTTTGACCTTCATGGTGGAAGTCATCTCGAAGGGCTCCTTGCGGATGTGGATCCGTTCGACCCGCAGCTTGTGCGGGAGCGTTTTGTTGGTTTCCTCCACCGCTTCCCGGACGGCCTGCTCCACGTCGCGGATGCCGTTTGCCTCGGCAAAGCGGAGGTTGGGATAGATCGACGCCGCCAGCAGATCGTCCTCCGCGTACACGACGCTTTGCGCGATGATCTCTTTGGTGGAAAGGTAGTTTTCAACCTGCTCCGGAGAGATATTTTCGCCGTTGCTGTTGATGATCAGATTGTCTTTTCTGCCGTGGAGGATGAGACAGCCCTGTTCGTCAAGAGCGCCGAGATCCCCGGTATGGAACCAGCCGTCCCGGATCGCCCGTGCGGTCTGCTCCGGGTTTTTGTAATAGCCGAGCATCACGTTTTTGCCGGAGACACAGATCTCGCCGTCTTCGATCCGGACCTCACAGTAGGGGCTGATCACGCCCAGATGGCAGGAGAACCGGTCGGTGTTGCAGGAGACGATGGGAGCGCATTCCGTGATGCCGTAGCCCTCGATGAAGCGGATCCCGATGTCGTCATAGAAGGAAACGAGATCTTCGGAGAAGAAGGCGCCGCCGCAGATAAGGCATTTCAGCCTGCCGCCGAAATAGGAGAGGATCTCCCTCGCCGCGCTGCGCTGGGCGTCGACGCCCACAGGCTTGAGTTCCCGGGCGATGCGCAGCCCCTGTTCCAGTTTCTCGGCTTCGCCTCTTCTTTTCGCCTCGCGCAGGATCTCCTTGCGGAAAAGCTGCATGAGCGAGGGCACCACGAGCATGATCGAAGGGCGGAATGTCCGGAAGCAGTCTTTTATGGTTTTAACCGAGCTGCAGAGGATGATGGACATCCCAAAATAAATGGGGGTGAGCAGACCGACCGCCAGTTCAAAGCTGTGGTTGTTCGGCAGGATCGAGAGCAGGGATTCGTCGGAAGCGCAATCCACCAGCCGGATTCCGAACATCACGGCGGCGCAGACGTTCCCGACGGAGAGCATCACGCCCTTGCCCACGCCGGTGGTGCCGGAGGTGAACAGGATCTCCGCGAGATCATCCTCCTTCAGCTCCGGGGCCTCGCTGACCGGGAAGTCTCCGCCGATCAGGGAGGCCGCCGAAAAGCTGCCGTCCCCGGCCCGCAGCGGCACACAATGCGTATCCGGGCAGAGCTCTTTGATATGCTCCGCGATCCCGGCGCAGGCCGGATCGTAGAGCAGCAGGGTCGAATCGGAAAAGCGGAACTGCTTTGCGGATTCTTCCCTGGAAAGCGCCGCGTCCAGCGGAGAGACGACAACACCGTAGCACAGGCAGCCGAAGTAGGAAACGATCCACTCAAGGCTTTTTTTGCCAAGCAGCGCCACGTGCCCGCCTTTTCCGACGGCCGTAAACAGATAGGATCCGACGCGCTTTACGGCTTCCAGCATCTGCCCGTAGCTGATGCTGCGCCGTTCGCCGTTTTCGAGCCAAACGCAGCAATCTGACGCGCTGTTTTTCTCGAAGCAGTCAAAAATGTAGCGCCCGATACTGGTCCAGGATCCTCTGTCGGAATAAAGAACAGAATTCACAAGCACACCTGTCATTCGATAATTTTGGATTTCGTCAGCATCCGCGTGACTTTGGCGATGTTGTTGATCGCGATGTCTCCGGTCAGACGCATTTCTTTTTTCGGCTTGAAGCTGTTGAGGAATTCAATCTTGTCATAGACGGCCTGCGTGTCCTCGACTCCGCCGGAAAACACGTAGTCCAGGACGAGCTTTGCCTTTTTATACCCGTCTTCGATCATCTGATCGTTTCCTTCCCGGGTCGCGAAGATCGACTTTGAGATCAGTTCGGTATCGTCATTGAAGACGATTTTGATCACCTTTTTGTCGAAGTCGGGCGCTTCAAAGGTGTAATTGTACTTGTCAAAATGGACGCAGATCACGTAATCGAGCTTGTGCTCGATGAGGGGGAGGACCGGGATATTATCGGCAAAAGCGCCGTCGATGAAATAGTTTCCGTCGACCTGCACGGGCATCACAAGTGGGACAAAGGCCATAGAGGCCCTCAGATAGTCGCGGCGCAGCTCAAAGGGCTGGCCGATCAGGTTTCGGTAGCAGTTTGTACGCTTGTTGAGGTTCAGCAGCGATACGTAGAACTTCTCGGCGGCGACTTCTCTGGAAGCGACGCGGTTGATGACGTCCTGAAAATAATCGCTGGTCATCACGGTGCGGACAAAAAGCTTCGGATACTGCTTGTTGATATCCTTCCAGATCTGGAAGGATTCGTCCAGCATGCCGCTGGAATAGGCGTAGGCGATGAGCGTTCCGACGGAGGTTCCGCTGATATACTTGATCTGATCCGGGCCAAAGTACTCGTTGATCGCCTTCAGAGCGCCCAGCTCATAGGCGCCCTTCGCCATGGCGCCGGCCATTACCAATCCGATTTTCATAGCAGGTCCCGTCCCAAAGAGCAGTTTACACGGTCGGAAGATAGAATCCCCCAAAATGCGACACAATTATACAACAGGCGGGCCTGTTTTGCAAGTGTTTATAAAATATTTCTTCCGCCCCTCCCGCGGCGGAGGAATGCGTGTTCACGGCAGACAGAGAGCACGGGCTTCCGCCCGGAGAAAGGCGAAGACTCCCGCCCGGAGAAAGGCGAAGACTCCCGCCCGGAGAAAGGCGAAGGGCTTGCATTCCGCCGGAAAATCCTTTATAATACAGGCGGAGAAAGGAGCGTGCGCCCATGAACAGAAAACGCTTGGGACAGGTCCTGATCGGCGGCGTCTTCGCGGCTTCCGCGGCGGTGATCGCGGCCCTGGTGGAGCTTGTGGCGTCGGAGAAAAAACAGAGCCTGGAGACGAATTTGAAGCGCACCGTGTCCCAGCCGGATCGGAAACACAAGGACAGCCGGGTCAGCGACGGGGAGATTGCGCGTTTCGCCCAGGCGATTCCGGAGCGGAAAGATTGAGGATGAAGCAGATGAACTATCAGATAATCGACCGGGAGCACTACTATCGCAAGGACGTGTTTCGCCACTTTTCCGAGGACTGCAAGTGCTCGGTTTCCATGACGGCGAGGATCGACGTGACGGCGCTTGCCGCCTGGTCAAAAAACACGGGAACCAAGTTTTCCATCAACTTTCTGTATCTCCTCTCCAAGGTCCTGAATTCCCGGGAGGATTACAGAATGGGATACCGCTGGCAGACGGACGAGCTGATCTGCTACGACGTGATCAACCCCACCCAGTACGTGTTTCACGAAGACACGGAGACCTGCACGCCGGTCTACACGGAATACAACCCGGATTACAAGGCCTTCTACGCCGCCGCCCTGCGGGACGCGGAAGAAGCCAAAAAGACCCGCGACTACCGGCTGGATCCGGCGAACCATCCCAACTGGTTCGACGCCTCCTATCTCCCGTGGATTTCCTACGACGCCCTGAACATCGAACTGCCCGACGGGTATCTGTATTTCGCGCCCATTGTCAACTGGGGAAAATACCGGGAAGAGAACGGCAGGCTGCTCATGCCCGTGAGCGTCCGCCTGAATCACGCCATCGCGGACGGCTATCTGATCGCGATGGTCTTCCGCCTGTTAGAGCGGGAAATCAGCGCCTTCACCGGGAGCTCGGAAGAGAAATAGACCTGCGGGATATCGAGCGGATCCAGGCATTTATGAAACAACGACAAACAGGAGGACCAAGTATGAAAACCATCATCATCAACGCCAGTCCCCGGAAGAATTGGAACACGGCCCAGCTTTTGAAGGAGGCCCAGAGGGGCGCGGAATCCGTCGGCGCGGAAACCGAGTACGTCGACCTCTACGATCTCAGCTTCACCGGCTGCCGGAGCTGTCTGGCCTGCAAGCTCAAGAACGGCAGGCACCCCGGCTGCGCCTGGAAGGACGAGCTCTCCCCCCTGATCGACCGCATCCTGGAGGCGGACGAGCTCATCATCGGCACGCCCATCTACTGGGGCGAGCCCACGGCCCAGTTCCGGGCTCTCATGGAGCGGCTGCTGTTCTGCGTCACCCCCTATGAGAGAAGGAGCTACTTTGCCGGCAGCGTCAACGTGGGTCTGATCTACACCATGAACGCGCCGCGGAGCTATTACGAAAACACTCTGCGCCCCTATCTGGACGGGATCGAGGGGCTGTTCCGGAGCTTCCTGCACGGCGAAGTCCGCAGTTACGCCGCCTGCGACACCCTCCAGGTGCAGGACTATTCCCGATACGACATGGGGCTTTTTGACGAGGCCCAGAAGAAACAGCACCGGGAAGAACAGTTCCCCGCGGATCTGGCCGCCTGCTTCGAGCTCGGAAAGGCCGGAAAAGCGGCGGCCGAGCAGCCGAAAGGAGCTGCGGAGCCGGAAGGGGAGGGCGGCTATTTCATCACCGACGCCTGCATCGGCTGCGGCACCTGTGCGGAGGCCTGCCCCGGCGGCTGCATCTCCACCGACGACGTGCCCTGCGTGATCGACCAGACCCAGTGCCTGCGCTGCGGCACCTGCATGGACGCCTGCCCCGTCGGCGCCATCGAAAAACGATGAGAAAAATCAATGAGATGATTGGCTTCTGCGGCGTAGACTGCGGCGTCTGCGGGGATTATACCGCGGGGACCTGCCCCGGCTGCCGGAAAACCGTGTGGCCCGCGGAGGATCCCTGCCCGCCGGTGGGCTGCTGTGGGCGCAGGGGGATCTCCTGCTGCGGCGAATGCGCGGACTTCCCCTGCGAGATGATGCGCGGCTTCTACGAGGAGTCCGAGAGCCACCGGGCGGCCGGAGAACGGATGCGGCAATGGCATTCCGCGAAGGAAGAAGAGGAACGCGTTCATCCTTGAGAAAGCGGAAGGGATGAACGACGTGGAAAAGGCAAAACAAATCGGAGCAGGCCTTCGATAGAAAGAGGCGCCGTATGATCGAGCAAATCACAGACAAGGATCGGAAGGAGCAGATCGCCCGGCGTATTCTGTTGGCCCTGCCCGATTGGTTCGGCCTGCCGGAGAGCACGAAAGCGTACATCGAATCCAGCCGGGAGCTGCCCTTCTGGGCTGCCTTCGAGGACGGGAAGGCCGTTGGGTTTTTGACCTTGAAGGAGACCGGGCCGAAGACCGTGGAGATCCACGTCATGGGGGTCCTGCCGGATCATCACCGGCGCGGGATCGGCGCTGGCCTGTGGGATGCGGCGAAAACATACGCCAAGACCCAGGGGTACCGGTACGCCCAGGTGAAGACCGTGGCCTTCGGCCATTATCCGGAATACGACCGAACCAACGCGTTTTACCGCGCCATGGGCTTCGAAGAGCTGGAATGCTTTCCGACCCTGTGGGACGCCCGGAATCCCTGCCAGATCTATGTGCAGTACCTTGGAGGTGGATGAGCAATGGATAGCAGAACAGCCATCGTTTATTATTCCACGCATCACGGCAACACAAAAAAGCTGCTGGACGCGATTGCCGCGGCAAATGACGTCACCCTGATCGACGTCACAAAAAAGCCGAGCACGGATCTGACCGGCTTTGATCGGATCGGGTTTGCGTCCGGAATCTATTACAGCTCGTTCGCGAAGCCGCTGCTGAGCTATGCGAGCGCATACCTGCCGGAGGGGAAGGACGTGTTCTTCCTGTCCACCCAGGGCAATCCGCTTGGCAGCTTCTTTGGGAGCATCCGAAAAATCGCGAAACAAAAGAACTGCCGCGAGCTCGGCTGCTACGGCTGCCTGGGCTTTGACACCTTCGGCCCGTTCAAGCTCGTCGGCGGGATCTCCAAGGGACATCCCACGGAAGAAGAAATCGACGGCGCAGTCAGCTTCTACCGATCGCTTTGACGGGAACGGAAGCCGGGAATTGAAGCGGAACGACGCCTGTGATTGGGCCGTTATTTGTGCCACAGAAATCAAAGACAAAGCAAAGCCCCTCTGGAATCTACGATTTCAGAGGGGCTTTGTCCGGGCTGCGGGGCTTTCCCGCGGGCTCTTGAGGCCAAAGGCGTTCGAACCTGGTGTTACATGCGGAAGGGAAAAAAGGCGTTCGAACCTGGTGTTACAT
>CAMOLY010000049.1 GCA_946619065.1 uncultured Clostridia bacterium
CAGCGCCTGCGTCAGCGTTCCAGCTCCGACTGACGGGTAGACGGCTGCCAGCTCCTCCCGGACCGCCCGTCTGACCGCCGGATCGTCGATGCACCGCCCGTCCTCGCGCAGCCGGCTGAGGACCCGCAGGACGTTTCCGTCCACTGCTGGCGTCGGCATGTCGAAGCAAATTGAGCAAATCGCTCCTGCCGTGTAATCCCCGACGCCCTTCAGCGCGTGCACGGCGGGATAAGTGCGGGGAAAGACGCCTCCGTGGCACTGCTGAATCTCAATTGCTCCTGCCTGCAGATTTCGCACCCTGGAATAGTATCCGAGCCCTTCCCAGAGCTTATGCAGAAGCTCTGGGTCGCTCCCGGCGAGGGAGGCAATGTCCGGCACGGCAGCCAGAAAACGGATATAATAGCCTTTTACCGTCTCAACCCGGGTCTGCTGGAGCATGATCTCCGAGAGCCAGACGTGGTAGGGCTCGCGGTCGTGCCGCCAGGGAAGGTCCCGTGCATGAGCGGAAAACCAGCCGGGGAGGACCGAAACCAGCTCTTTCAGGATTGCTTCCGCTTCGATCCGAACCGCCCCCTTCGTCCTCGTATGCAGCGATTATAATACAGAAGTCGAAATCTGTCAAATTATAAAAAATAATTGATGCAATTTCAAAAGGAATGTTATATAATAGAAGCCAGAAGAATCGGGGGAGAGAAGAGACATGAAACTCAACTACAAACGCACGATCTTTGTCGGCTTCGCCTTTTTTCTGATCAGCGCCTTCTGGCAGGTCTATGACAGCATCATTCCGCTGACGCTGACCAACAAATTCGGCCTCTCGCAGACCGGCTCCGGATTTGTGATGGTTCTGGATAATTTGATCGCTCTGTTCATGCTGCCGCTGTTCGGCGCGATCTCCGACCGCTGTCGCAGCCGTCTCGGAAAAAGGACGCCGTTTATCCTCTTCGGCACCATTGCCGCAGCAATCCTGTTCTTCTCGCTTTCCTTTGCCGATAATGCCCAGCTCAAGAGCATCGGCAAGCTCTCCCGGCTGGATAATCCCGAGACCCTGCAGACCGTCTATATCGAGCAGTCCGGGGTGACCCTGAAAACGCCGGAGGGCAGAAAATTCCGGGTGGACGAGCTCTTCACCGAGGAGGAGTTTGTCTCCATCTCCAGCAAGCTCGTCAAGAAGGACGGCAGACTCTTCCGTCCGGACGGCACGGAATATAAGCTCTCCTTTGACGATCAGGGCGAGCGAAATCTGGTTGAACGCGCCAAGGAAGGTAAGGAGTTTACAAATCCCCATTATAAGGACTTTGTCGCGCCGGCGCAGCAGGCCAGCACCTGGAACGTGACGAAGCAAAATTCTGTGCCTTTGATCATCTTCCTCGGCATCCTATTCCTGCTTTTGATTGCAATGGCAACCTTCCGCAGTCCGGCGGTCGCCCTGATGCCGGACGTAACGATCAAGCCCATTCGCTCGAAGGCGAACGCGATCATCAATCTGATGGGCAGCGCCGGCGGCATCCTTGTGCTGGGACTGGGCATGGCCTTGGCCACCAGCGACACGGCGAACACCTTTATGAGCTATACGCTTTTCTTCGGCATCGTCTCCGCGATTATGCTGATTGCCCTGTTCCTCTTCCGGCTGCTCGTCAAGGAGCCCAAGTTTGTTCGGGAGATGGAGGAGGAGAGCCGCCGCTTCGGCATCTCGGAGGACGAGCCGGAACAGAAGTCCGGCGGCAAACGCATGGGAAAGGCCGAATTCCGATCCCTCTGCTTCCTGCTTGCCTCCGTCGCGCTGTGGTACATGGGTTATAACGCAGTGACGAGCAAATACTCGGTCTATGCCAACCGCGTGCTGAATCAGGATTACAATCTGACGCTGATCATTGCCCAGGCAGCTGCGATTATTTCCTATATTCCGATCGGCATTCTCTCTTCCAGGCTCGGACGAAAGAAGACGATTCTGATCGGCGTCCTGCTGCTGTTCTTTGCCTTCGGCTCCGCCTATTTCATGCACGCCGGCAGCTCGATTCTGATCATGTACCTGCTCTTCGCGATTGCCGGCATCGGCTGGGCCACCATCAACGTCAATTCCTTCCCGATGGTTGTGGAGATGAGCAAGGCGGGCGACGTCGGCCGCTACACCGGCTTCTACTATACGGCCAGCATGGCGGCGCAGGCGGTCACGCCGTGGCTGTGCGGCATTTTCATGGACCGCATTGCCTGGACCGCGCTCTTCCCCTACGCGGCAGTTTTTGTCGCGCTGGCCTTTGTGACCATGCTCTTTGTCATACACGGGGATAACAAGCCCATCGCGAAAACCGGACTCGAAGCCCTGGATGTGGAGGATTAATCAATGGCAGCGTTAAAGTTCTTTTTCTGGCTGAATCTGACCGCCATTCTGCTTGCCGGACTCTACGTCCTGAGCATGCGGACGAAGCGGCGCCCGAAGGTCGGATTCTACGGAAAGCTCGGCGATTACGACTACGCCCATCGCGGGCTGCACGCGCTGGCGGCCGGCATCCCGGAAAACTCCTTGCGCGCTTTTCGCCTGGCCGCAAACAACGGCTATGGCGCGGAGCTGGATGTCCATCTGAGCCGGGACGGACGGTTGGTCGTAATGCACGATGAAAATCTAAAACGTACCACTGGCGTCAACGCGAACATCGGCGCCGTGACCGCCCAGGTTCTCGGACAGCTCTCTCTGGAGGGCACAAAGGAAAAAATCCCATATTTGGAGGAGGTTCTGCCTCTTTTTGTAGGCAAGGCGCCTCTGTTGATCGAGCTCAAGACCGACCGCGGCAACTACGTGGAACTGACGCGGAAGGTGACGAATCTGCTTAAACAATACCCGGATCTGGACTGCATGATCGAGTCCTTTGACCCGCGTGTCCTTCGCTGGCTGAAGAAAAACCGCCCCGACATCATCCGCGGCCAGCTTTCCTGCAATTATTTCCGCGATTCAAAAAAGCTCAACAAGATCGAGTGCTTCTTCCTGACGAACATGATGTTCAACTTCCTGACGAAGCCGGATTTCATCGCCTATCGCTTTGAGGACCGTGACTGCCTTGCACCCGGCTTGTGCAAGAAGATCTGGCGGCCGCAGATGTTCTATTGGGTCGTGCGGACGCAGGATGACGCAAACCGGCTTGCGGAAGAGGATGACATGATTATTTTCGAGGGTTTTGCCGCAAAATAAGAGAAGGACTTGATTTTTCCGGAAAAAGCGGCTATAATACGCAAAACACAAAAGGAGGCCGAAATAATGGCTAAGATTGAACGGGATACCATCATTGGCGATGTGCTGGACATCGCGCCGGAGACTGCTCCGCTGTTTTTCGCGATCGGCATGCACTGCCTGGGCTGCCCCGCTTCCCGCGGCGAGACCGTTGAGGAAGCTTGTGCGGTTCATGGCGTCGATGTGGATGAGTTTCTGAAGCATCTCAATTCCTTCGACGAAGCAAACGCCAAGTAATACCGGTTCCGGAAGGGGACGCGTCCGCGTCCCCTTTTTCGTACCGCCTATCGGAAGGAGGAATCCCTTATGAGCCAGTCCGGCGAGGATCTGCGGCAGGCAAAATTTGTCCGGATGACCACAACCCCGGTTGAAAAACTGATTCTCAAGCTGGCCGTGCCCACGATTCTCAGCATGTTGGTCACGACCCTCTATAATCTGGCTGATACCTTCTTTGTCAGCTCCATCGGCGGGAAGGAGGGCACCTACGCCATCGCGGCGGTCTCGGTCTCCCTGTCCATCATGTCCCTGATTCAGGCCACCGGCTTTTTCATCGGCCAGGGCGCCGCAAACTACATCTCCCGTGCCCTCGGGAAACAGGACACGGGCAAGGCCGACGAGATGGCCGCCACGGGCTTCGTCCTGGCTGCCGGACTTGGCCTGCTGCTGTCTCTGACAGGCGAAATCTTCCTGCAGCCAATTGCGAAATTCCTCTGTGCAGCCAGAAAGGACAAGGGGCTGATCGCGCCGACGGTTCAGTATCTGCGCTGGATCTTTGTCGCCGCCCCCTTTATGACCTCTGCCTTTGCAATCAACAATCAGCTCCGGTTTCAGGGCAACGCCTTCTATGCGATGATCGGCGTTGTCAGCGGCGCTGTTTTGAACGTCGGCCTTGATCCGCTCTTCATCCATGTCTTCGGGATGGGCGTACAGGGTGCCTCCGCCGCCACGGCTCTCAGCCAGGCGGTCAGCTTCTGTATCCTTTTCCTTGGCACCCGCCACGGCGACAATCTTCGCATTCATCCGACCCACGCCCGGATCAGCAAAGAGAATCTGCACCTGATCGTTCAGGGCGGACTTCCGTCTCTGATGCGGCAGGGCGCTGCGGCCGTCTCCGTGATGGTCCTCAACCGTGTTGCCGGCCGGGTTGGCGGCGCGGATCCGGCGATCGGCGAGGCGACCCTGATTGCCGCCTTCGGCCTGGTCAGCAAGATCATGATGTTTCTCAACAACGTGGTCATTGGCCTCGGTCAGGGCTATCAGCCTGTCTGCGGTTTCAACTTTGGCGCCGGCCTCTACAGCCGCGTCCGCAAGGCCTTCTGGTTTTTGGTGAAGGCAGTCGCCGTCTGGTGCATTTCCGTCACGGTGCTGGTGGAGCTGCTCACGCCGCAGGTCGTCGGTCTCTTCCCGGATGCGGAGGAGAAGGTGCGCGAGCTTGCGGTTACGATCCTGCGTCTGCAGTGCGCAACGCTCGTGCTGAACGCCTTTATCGTTCCGTCCAACATGTCCCAGCAGACCATGGGCATGATGATTCCGGCCTCCACCCTCGCAATGGCGCGACAGGGGCTGTTTATGATCCCGCTGGCGCTGATCCTTCCCCGTCTTTTTGGTCTGACCGGTCTGGAGCTGGCCCAGCCTCTGGGCGACGTGCTGACGATGATTCTTGCAATCATCCTGCAAAGCCGCGTCCTGCGGATGCTCCGCCAGCCTGACAGGAGACCCGAGGCATGAAGCTTCCGATCAGTGCGCGGCTGCTCGCCTGTGCAGACCTGGTCTCCAGCTGCGAAACCGTGGCGGATGTTGGAACCGACCATGGCTATCTGGGCGTCCACCTCCTTCTGCATAACGTTTGCAGCCGGGTGATTGCCTCCGACTTGCGCGAGAAGCCGCTGGCCAACGCGAAGGAGAACGCCCTGCGTTTCGAGGCCGCGGACCGTATGACGTTTCTGCGCGCCGACGGCTTTCGCGGTTTTGAGCCCGGCAGCTTTCAGACTGCGGTACTTGCCGGCATGGGCGGGGATCTGATCGCGCGGATCCTCGGGGATGCCCCGTGGCTTTGCAGCTCCGCCTATACGCTGGTTCTTCAGCCCCAGTCTGCGGCAAACGATCTTCGGAGGTGGCTGGGGGAGAACGGATGGTCCATTGAACGCGAGCGCCTGGTCCGCGACGGCGGCTTCCTCTATTCGGTCATGCGGGTCGTATTCGGCGATGACCGAGCTCTGACGCCAGGCGAGCAGTATGTGTCTCCGGCGCTCCGCAGGGAAGGAGACCCGCTGTTCCCTGACTATCTTGACCGTGTTTCCCGTGCCTTGGAGCTGACCGTCTCAGGCATCTCTCAGAGTGCGGACCCTGCCGATCTCGCCCGCGCGAGCTATTTCCGATCGGCGCTGGACGAGATCAGAATTCTTTCAGAGAAGGAGAAAAACCGATGACAACTGTGAAAGAGATCCTGGAGTTTTTGTTCTACCGAATTGCCCCGGAGGAGGAGAAATACAGCTGGGACAACGTCGGCCTGCTGCTCGGGCGGAGCACAAAGCCGGTTACAAAGATTCTTGTCTCCCTCGACGCGACGAAGGAGGTCGCGGCTGAGGCGAAGCGGCTGGGCTGCGAGCTCGTCGTGACCCATCACCCGATCATTTTTCACCCTGCTAAGCATATTACCGATGAACCGGATTCCGACACCGTCCTGACGTATCTGGAAAACAGAATCGCCGTCATCTCGATGCACACAAACCTGGACCGAGCTTTGGACGGCGTCAATGAGATCCTCGCGGCGAAGCTGGAACTGGAGGAAATCATGACGCTGGAGGACGACACCGATGCCGACCTCTGTCACCTGATCCGAACAGGCTTTGTTCCGACCTGCGCCCTCCCGGACTTTGCCGCGCGGGTCAGGATGCTGCTCGGCTGCCCGGGAATCCGATACGCCGACGGCGGAAAGCCGGTGCGCCATGTGGCGGTCGGCGGCGGCGCCTGCGGCAGCTTCATCGAATTTGCTGCCGAGGCCGGCATTGATACGTTCGTGACCGCCGATCTCGGCTACCACGACTTCCAGAAGGCCGCGGCCTACGGCCTGAACCTGATCGACGCCGGCCACTTTGAGACAGAAAACCCGGTTTGCGGCTATCTCCAGGAGCGCATCTCTGCCGCATTTCCGGAGGTTGAAGTACTTCTCTCTGCGCACAAGGATTGCGTGCTCTGGATGTGAGTGCGCCGGCCGGACCGAAAAACCGCTTTTTCGGAATTTAACAGTTGAAATTACGTCCGGCCTATGCTAAAATATCTCGAAAGTAATATGGAAGGGATGAATTCTCAATGTCCGGACATTCCAAGTGGCATAACATTCAAAAGACGAAGGGTGCGCAGGACGCCAAGCGCGCTGCGGCCTTTACCAAGATCGCGAAGGAAATGATCGTCGCTGTCAAAGAGGGCGGCGGATCCACCGATCCCAACAACAACTCCCGCCTTGCCACCGTTATCACGAAGGCCAAAGCCGTCAACATGCCGAATGACAACATCAAGCGTGTGTTGGAGCGCGCGGCCGGCGCCGGCAGCGGCGACAACTACGAGGCAATCACCTACGAAGGCTACGGCCCCGGCGGCATTGCCGTCATCGTCGAGACGATGACCGACTCTCGCAACCGTACCGCAGGCAGCATTCGCCACCACTTTGACAAGTACGGCGGAAACATGGGCACCTCCGGCTGCGTCTCCTGGAACTTCACCAAGAAGGGCGTTCTGGTGATCGACAACGAAGAGGAAGAGCTGGAAGAAGACGCTGTGATGATGGACGCTCTCGATGCCGGCGCCGCCGACTTTGAGGCGGACGGCGACGTGTTCACGATCTACACGGAGCCTGATGATTTCAATGCGGTTGCTGAAGCCCTGGGCCAGAAGGGCTATACCTTCGAATCCGCCCAGATCGAGCAGGTCCCCAGCGAGTACAAGAAGCTCGAGAATCCCGAAGACGTCGAGAACATGGAAAAGATGCTCGACGTGATGGACGATGACGACGACGTTCAGAACGTCTGGCACAACTGGGATCGCGACTGATCCGCTCTACATCACAAAACCTGCGGAGCCTGTCCGGACTGAACAGGCTCCGCTTCCTGCGCACAGGAGGAAATTCGCTATGAAACACACGCCGGGGATGCTTTTGAGGCTGTTCTGGACCTTTTTCAGGATCGGTGCCTTTACCTTCGGCGGCGGCTACGCGATGCTGCCGCTGATCGAGAGCGAATGCGTCGAAAAGTACGGCTGGATCACCGGAGAAGAGCTGCTCCGTGTCACGGTGATCGCCGAGTCGACGCCCGGTCCGGTCGCCATCAACTGCGCCACCTTTGTGGGAAACAAGAAAGCCGGCTTTGCCGGTGCGCTTGCTTGCACTTTCGGGGTTGTTCTGCCTTCGTTTGTCATCATTCTCGCCCTGTCCTTCTTCCTGGACAGTTTTCTGGAAATCCCGCTGATTGCGAAGGCCTTCCGCGGCATCCGGATCGCAGTCGCGATTCTGATCCTCCGCGCCGGGCTTCGGATGCTGCTCCGGATGGAGAAAAAGCCGCTCCCACTGATTCTCTTCGGGGCCGCCTTTGCCGCGATGCTGGCCATCAGTATTTTCTCTCTGCCTGTTTCAACGATTGCTCTCCTTGGCGCTGCCGCCGCGGTCAGCCTCTCGATCAGCCTGGCAAAGGCCTGGCGTGAAAGAAAGGGCGGTGCCGGGCAATGATCTATCTGGAATTGTTTTGGGGTTTTCTCAAGGTCGGCCTGTTTTCCTTCGGTGGCGCCTACGGTGCGATTCCGCTGATTCGTGAGGTCGTTCTCTCCTACGGCTGGCTGGACGACAGCGCGATTTCCTATATGATCGCGGTAAGCGAGAGCACACCTGGCCCGATTATGGTAAACCTTGCGACCTATATCGGCAGCA
>CAMOLY010000050.1 GCA_946619065.1 uncultured Clostridia bacterium
CTTCCGCCGGACGTCAACCATTCCGAGGACGTCTTTACGGTGGAGGACGGCGCCATCCGCTTCGGCCTCGGCGCGGTGAAAAACATCGGCCGCGGGATCATTCAGAAAATGGCCTCTGAGCGGGCTGCCAACGGGGAATTCACCTCTCTGGCCGATTTCTGCCAGCGGCTTGCCGATACCGAGCTCAACAAGCGAGCGCTGGAGAATCTGATCAAGTGCGGCGCGATGGACTGCTTCGGCCTGCGCCGGAGCCAGCTGCTGCAGATGTACGAGCCGGTCCTGACCTGGCTTGCCAACCGCAGCAAGCACAATCTCTCCGGCCAGGTCAGCCTGTTTGACAATCTGGATGTGGAGGACGATTTCAGCGTCCGCCCGCCCGAGATTCCGGAGCTGCCGCTCAAGGAGCGCCTGGCCTACGAAAAGGAGACCACCGGCCTGTATATCACCGGCCATCCGATGGACCAGTACCGGAATGCGCTCCGCTCCACCGCGGTGATCCCGATTGTGCGCATCACCGGCGAGGAGGCGGACCGCGGCGACGGCGAAACCGTCACGGTCGCCGGCGTCGTTCAGGCCTTCTCCACCAAGACGACCCGCAGCAACAGCCTGATGGCGTATGTCACGCTGGAGGACGATACGGCCTCGGTGGAGTGCCTGGTCTTTTCCTCTGCGCTCAGCCGATTTGAGGCCCTGCTTCAGATCGGTTCCCCGGTCGCCATCGAGGGCAGAGTCTCCATCCGGGATGAAAAAGCGGCACAGTTGATCGTAAATACCGTTCAGGAAATGGATCGGTTCCTGGAGACTGCGGCGCATCCGCCGCTCCGCCTCGGAACCGTTTCTCCGGCGGACAAGCTCTATCTGAAGCTCCCGTCGGAGGACAGCCCCGTCTACGCCAAGACCCGGGCCATCCTGAACATGTTCCCCGGCCCCTCACCCACGGTTTTGTACTTTGCCGATACCGGCGCCAGGCGCGGGACGACCTGCACCCTGGAGGCCGTGATGCTCTCGGAGCTCCGGTCCCTGCTCGGGGATGGATCCGTTGTCGAGAAGTGACGGTCTCTGCGGCCCAGGGCGGAGAAGCGCCGTGCCAAAAAACAGATTACAAAACCTGCAAAAAGATGAAAAAAAGTCTACACATTTCGGCCATATTGTGTTATACTGTAACCTGAATGACTATGGATTGTAAATCCGCTGTTATCCGGCGGAGATCCGAAGGAGGGAGCGCATGAAGCGAAGACGTTGGCTCGTCGGACTTCTGGCCTGCAGCCTGATGCTGCTGACCGGATGTTTTTCGTTGAACAGCGACGACTTTTACGCCCTTCCGAAGCGATCGCAGCAGTACAACGACCTGCAGAGCGCGGTCGAGCGCGCCATGGGAAGCGGCGAGTATTCCGCCCCGGTGTCCGGCTCCAACCGTCAGGCGGTCCAGCAGGCGGATCTCGACGGCGACGGCAAAAAGGAGGCGCTGGTGTTCTGCAAGCAGATGAGCGCGGAGCACCCGCTCAAGGTTCTGATTCTGAAGCAAGCCTCCGACAGCTACCGCCTGATCAGCACCATCGAGGGCGACGGCACCGCCTTCGACAGCGTCCAGTACGCGCAGATCGACGGCCTTCCCGGTATGGAGCTCCTCCTGTCCCGGCGCATCGGAGAACAGGTCCAGCAGTATCTGACGGTCTACCGGCTGACCGACGGCGCGGTTACAGAGCTGATGAGCTCCCGCTATTCCGCCAGCGCCGTAACGGATCTGGATGCGGACGGCCTCTCCGACGTGTTCATTCTCCTCAGCAATGCCGACGGGCCGACGGGCTACGCGGATCTCTACCGTTACCGCGACGGGGCGATGCAGAAGGACGCCGAAGCCAACCTTTCCGGGTCGGCGGAATCCGTCAAGCGGATTCTGACCGGCAGCGTCGCGGAGGGTGTCCCGGCGGTCTATGTCGCCAGCGCATTTGACGAGAGCCACCTGATCACCGACGTCTTTGCCCTGCGCGGCAACGTTTTTACGAATATTTCGCAGAACGCCGAGAGCGGCCAGAGCTCCGATACGGTCCGCAACTACTATGTCTACAGCAGCGACATCGACAACGACGGCGTCATTGAGATCCCGGGCACGGTCCCGCTGGCGGAGCTTCCCGCGGACGACAGCTCCACCGGCCAGTACCGGATCGTCTGGTACAACCTGAACGTCGACGGTGTCCGGTCCGACAAAATGAGCACCTATCACAATTTTGCGGAGGGCTGGTTCTTCTATCTGCCGGACGCCTGGTGTCAGTCTCTGGCCGTCAGCAAGGTCCCGATGGGGGAGAGGCAGAGCGGTACCCGCTTCTCCGTTGTTTCCGAAAACGGGTCCGTGAAGCCCCTGCTGACCGTTGCCGCCTTCACCGGAGAAGACGCGGCCCAGCGCATCCGGGAGGCTGGCTTCCTCCCGCTGGCCAACCGCGGCGAGACTTCCTATGCGGCCCTGATTGCAGAGGGCACGGATCTGACCGAGGAGGATCTGAAGGCACGCTTCAGCTTCATCGCGCCGGATCTGCTTCCCGAGTCCAACTGATTGCAAGCACAACCCTTTCCCCGGCTGCACCGGGGGAGAAAGGCTGGAAGAAAAGATGAAAAAAGTACTGATTTTGGAAGATGAAGTGAGCATCCGCAGCTTTGTGGTCATCAATCTGCGCCGCGCCGGCTATGAGGCCATCGAGGCCGGCACCGGCATGGAGGCCCTGGAGCGTCTGCGCGAGCATCCGGATATCGGCGTCGCGATCCTGGACATCATGCTCCCGGATATTGACGGCTTCGAGGTCTGCAGAAATATTCGCGCCACGAACAAGGTGATCGGAATCATCATGCTCACGGCCCGTACCCAGGAGATGGACAAGGTGACCGGTCTGATGACCGGTGCGGACGACTATGTGACCAAGCCCTTCTCTCCGGCGGAGCTGACCGCGCGGATCGACGCGCTCTACCGCCGCATTGGCGGGGACGTCAACAGCGATTCCGAGGTGCTCAGCCAGGGTCCCTTTGTTCTGAACACCCGCAACCGCACCCTCGAAAAGGAGGGCCAGCGCATCAAGCTGACCCAGGTCGAGTACGCGATCATGAAGCTCTTTATGCAGAACCCCGGGCGCGCCCTGTCCCGCGAGGACATTCTCACCAGCGTCTGGGGCAGGGACTATGACGGAGAACTGAAGATCGTGGACGTCAACATCCGCCGCCTGCGCATCAAAATCGAAAACGATACCGCCAATCCGACCTTTATCACCACTGTCTGGGGCTTCGGCTACAAGTGGGGTGCCTGATCCATGGGCGATCCGGAAAAAAAGAAAAAAAGGAAAAAAGCGGCAAACGGCATCCGGCAGCGCTGGTTTAAGAACATCCTGAGTCTGGTGGCCGCGGTGGTGATCATTGCCGGCGTGGCCTTCACCCTGGCAAACGGGATGTACACCTACTCCGCAATGCGCTCCGGTCTGGAGGCGGAGGCTGCCACAACCGCCGCGTTCCTGCGAAATTACCTGAATCTGGATTTCAACGAGTGCTACGCCTCCTGCATTCTGCTCGTGCAGAACTACGAGAACAAGGACCGCCTGGAGCTGCAGTTTGTGGACGAAAACAGCAGAATCGTCGCCTCCTCCTACGGCCTGTTCGCCGACGAGCGGGTGGAGACGGACGAGGTTTCGAGAGCGCTCTCCAGCCGCAGCCCGGTCTATTTTGTCGGCAAGAACCCGGCCACGAACGAGCGCATCATGACGGTCACGACCCCGATGATCTACTCCGACGGCAGGGTGGTGGGCGTCCTCCGCTTTGTCACGGCGACCCGCAGCGCGGACCGTTTCGTTCTGCTGATCCTGCTGGTGACACTCGGCCTTGCGGGGCTGGTGGTTCTGATCGTCTATCTGAGCAGCCGCCTGTATTTCAAATCCATCCTGATCCCGGTTTCGGAGATCACCGAGACGGCCAAGCGCATTGCCGGCGGCAGCTACGGCGTGCAGATCGAGAAGAAATTCGACGACGAGATCGGCGAGCTGGCTGACACGATCAATGACATGTCCAACAAGATCAGCCAGTCCGAACGGATGCAGGCGGAGTTTGTCTCCTCGGTTTCCCATGAGCTTCGCACGCCCCTGACCGCGATCACCGGCTGGGGTGAGACGCTGATGGACGGGGACGTTGGCCCCGAGGAGACCCGCCGCGGCATTACGATCATCCTGCGCGAGGCGCGGCGGCTGACCTCCATGGTGGAGGAGCTGCTGGAGTTCACCCGCATGCAGGACGGGCGTTTCACCCTGAACGTGCGCAGATGCGACCTGCGTGCCGACTTCGAGGATATGATCTTCATGTACGGCAGCAGGCTCCGTCAGGAGGGCATCGAGCTGGAATACGAGGACAGCCCGGAGGATATCCCGGAGATCTCCTGCGATCCAGAGCGCATGCGCCAGGTCTTCCTGAATATTCTCGACAATGCTGCCAAGCACGGCGGCGAGGGAAAGAAGATCACGGCATCCATGACCCGGGAGGACGGCGAAATCGTGATCCGCATCCGCGACTTCGGCCCCGGCATCCCGGCCGAGGAGCTCCCGCACGTCAAAAAGAAGTTCTATAAGGGCAGCTCGAAGGTCCGCGGCTCCGGCATCGGTCTGGCGGTCTGCGAGGAGATCGTCACGATGCACGGCGGAAAGCTGGAGATCGGCAACGCCGAAGGCGGCGGCTGCCTTGTGACGGTCCGCCTTCCGCTGGGGACCCCGGCGTAGCGCGCCCGGCCCATGTAAAAGAAGATTCCGAAAAGGAGTATCCGTTATGTCCAACGAATCCTGCGCGGTCAAAGAAAAATTCAAAACCATGATCGGCGGGCAGGCGCTGATCGAAGGCATTTTGATGCGCGGCCCGAAGAAGCAGGCCGTCGTGGTCCGCAATCCCAAGGAAGGTCTGATCCGCAAGGTCGAACCGGTCCGGAAGCGGACCGGGATCCTGACCTGGCCGCTGATCCGCGGCGTGGTCAATTTCGGCGCGTCCATGTACGCCGGCGTCAAATCCCTGATGTGGTCCGCCGAGCACTCCGGCATGGACGAGGAAGAGGGCGAGGCGGACGAGAAGCCGTCCAAGCTGGACAGCTGGCTGGAAAAGAAGCTGGGCAGCGAGAAATTCATGTCTGCCGTCATCACGGTTGCGGTGATTATCGGCCTGGGCTTTTCCCTGCTGCTGTTCTTCCTGCTCCCGATGCTGCTGGGCAACGGCTTTGAGCGGCTGACCCACTGCGGCGTCGTCTGGCAGCACCTGTTCGAGGGCCTGTGCCGCATTGTGATTTTCCTGATTTATATGATCCTGATCTCCCGGCTCAAGGACATGAAGCGGGTTTTCTCCTACCACGGCGCGGAGCACAAGACGATCCGCTGCTATGAGGCGAAGCTCCCGCTGACGGTGGAAAACGTCCGGAAGATGACCCGCATGCATCCCCGCTGCGGCACCAGCTTTCTGTTTGTGATCATGACGCTCTCGATCCTGCTCTTTACGGTTCTCTCCTATGTCCTCAACGCCTGGATCCCGGGGCTGGTCCAGCTCCAGAAAAACAGCAAGGTTCTCTACAACCTGCTGATGATGGCGCTCAAGCTCTTCGTGATGCTGCCGCTGGTGGTCTCCATCGGCTATGAGATCAACCGCTTTGTGGGCCGCCACGATAACCGCTTCACGCGTCTGCTCACCGCGCCGGGCATGTGGTTTCAGCGCTTCACGACCAACGAGCCGGATGACTCCATGATGGAGGTTGCGATCGAGGCGCTGACGCTGGTGCTTCCCGACCAGGAGGGAGACGACAAATGGTAAAGACCTACGCCGATCTCTATCTCGACGCCCGGAAGGCGATGCTTCCGGTGGACGGCATGTATGCCGCCAACATGGCCCGCGAGCTGCTCTGCGCCGCCTCCGGCAAGACTGCCGAGCAGATCATCGCCGACCGGAGCCTCTACGCCTCCGAGGAGATCTGCCAGAGGACAGCGAGCTTTGTGCGCCGGCATTTGCAGGGCGAACCGATTGCCTATATTCTGGGTGAGTGGGACTTCTGCGACATGACCCTGACGGTCACGCCGGCGGTGCTGATCCCCCGCGACGACACGATGGCGGTCACCGAGCTTGCCATCAAGCGCGCCATGTTCCTGCCGCAGAATCCGCGGATTCTGGATCTGTGCACCGGCTCCGGCTGCATTGGTCTGGCAATTGCCCGCCGGGTCCACGACGCCAAGCTGACGCTGGGCGACGTCTCCGCCGAGGCCCTCAAGGTTGCGAAGAAAAACGTCACGGACCTCAAGCTGAGCGGCAGAGTTACCTGTGTTCCGGTGGACGCCCGCAAGCCGGCCGCTTCGTTTCTCGGGAAGTTTGATCTGATTGTCTCAAATCCGCCCTATGTCACCACCGCGGAATATGAGAACCTGGACCCCTCCGTCCGCGACTATGAGCCGCGCCTTGCCCTCGACGGCGGGCCGGACGGCCTGGACTTCTACCGCGCCATTGTGCGCAATTTCACCGACGCGATCCGGCCCGGCGGCTATCTGGCGCTGGAATTCGGCATGGGCCAGGAGGACGCAGTCTGCGAGATTTTGACCGCCGCCGACTACGAGATTCAGGAGCTCCGCCAGGACAATTCCGGCATCACCAGAGCCGTGCTCGCGAAGCACGGCCAGGCCGAAGAAACAGAAGAATAATGAACCGTTTATGGGACCGAATACCTGAGATACTGTTCTCAACCTGAAGAAGAGAGAGGAAGCTGATTATGGCTGTTAAGAAGAATACTCCCGAGCCCGCCGCTCCGGCGACAGACAAGAAAAAAGCATTGGAGACCGCCCTCCGGCAGATTGAAAAGAGCTTCGGCAAGGGCGCCGTCATGCGCATGGGCGACCGGCCGGAGATGAACATCGGCGTCATTCCCACCGGCTCGCTGGCCCTCGACGCAGCGCTTGGCGTCGGCGGCGTTCCCAAGGGCCGCATCGTGGAAATCTACGGACCCGAGTCCTCCGGCAAGACAACCCTTGCCCTGCACATCCTGGCGGAGGCTCAGAAGCTGGGCGGCGAGGTTGCTTTCGTTGACGCCGAGCATGCCCTGGACCCGGTTTATGCCAAGGCCATCGGCGTGGACATCGATTCCATGCTGGTCTCCCAGCCGGACACCGGCGATCAGGCGCTGGAGATTACCGACGCGCTGGTCCGCTCCGGCGCAGTGGACGCGGTGGTGGTAGACTCCGTCGCTGCCCTGGTTCCCCGTCAGGAGATCGAGGGCGAGATGGGTGATACCTTTGTGGGTCTGCAGGCCAGACTGATGTCCCAGGCCCTGCGCAAACTGGCCGGCACCATCTCCAAGACCAACTGTGTGGTTGTCTTCATCAACCAGCTCCGCATGAAGATCGGTGTCATGTACGGCAATCCCGAGACGACGACCGGCGGCAATGCCCTGAAGTTCTACGCCTCGATCCGTCTGGATGTCCGCAGGGTGGAGAGCATCAAGGAGGGCGGCAACGTCGTGGGCAACCACGTCCGCGTCAAGGTCGTCAAGAACAAGGTTGCGCCGCCCTTCCGCCAGGCGGAGTTCGATATCATGTTCGGCGAGGGCATCTCCAAGTGGGGCGAGCTGGTGGATATGGCGGTGAATTTCGAAATCATCCAGAAGGCTGGCAGCTGGTTCTCGATGAACGGCGAACGCCTCGGCCAGGGCAAGGACAGCGTCAAGAAGTTCCTGATTGACAACCCCGATATTGCCGCCGATGTGGAGGCGCAGGTCCGCGAGAAGCTGCGCGAAGCGCAGCAGCGTCCGCTGACTTCCGCCCGCGGCCCGGCTGAAACCGCCGACCATGCCACTGTGGTCAGCGCGGAGAATTTCGACGACGAGCTGTAATCCATGAAACGGATTCAGG